>CAZDMY010000065.1:0-10488 GCA_964506405.1 uncultured Dehalococcoidia bacterium
GAGGGCGTTGCTCAATATTAGCGCATTGTCCACACCGGCGATCATTTTGTGCACTTTGGGGTCGATGTGTTTAATGTCGAGCAGGACCAGATCCGTAAAGGCCAGTATTTGCTCCAGTGTCGGCCATTCCACGTATCCGGTGGTATCCAGCGTGGTATGAATCCCGATTTCCTGGCAACGCTTGAATAACTCAATTAGAAAATCCGGTTGACTGGCAGCCTCCCCACCCGAGGCCGTCATCCCACCCCCAGAGTTTCGGTAGAACGGGGTATCCTGTCTGATGATTTCTAACACCTCTTCAACGGTCATCAATTTTCCGCTGATTATCCTTGCTTCATTCGGGCAAACCACAGTACAGACGCCGCACGCTTTGCATTTGGAACGATCGGTATTTATCGAATCATCACTGCCCACTGAAATTGCTTCGTTGGGACATGCGGAAATGCACCGCTGGCAACGGGTGCACAAGGATTCGAAATAGAAAAGCTGAGGCGATCGTGATTGCGATTCCGGGTTATCGCACCAGAGGCATCTCAAAGGGCATCCTTTGAAGAAGACCGTGGTTCGAATACCCGGACCGTCGTTGATTGAATACCGCTGGATATCGAATACCCACGCCTTCATTTCCAGATAAGCTTGTTCCTGGGGATTTGCGGATTGTAAATCGTTTGACATAATATATCAACAGGAGAGGCCGAATCCGGTTTAATCCCCGATGTCTCGGCAGAGTTGATTATATCAGAGCTTCATATCCGGTGTAAATTTGATATGTTGTGCTGCAGAGCCGGGGGTCAATGGCCAATATCCGGTTGCCTGTGATATCCTATGCTTGGAATTCTGCATGTGGGGAACACGGTGCTGGAGAATTTGTTCAGAATCGATATTCAGGTTCAACCCAACAGTAAACGCAACGAAATAGTCGGGTACAAAGATAATATACTTAAGATCAAAATTGCTGCGCCCCCGGTTGAAGGAAAAGCAAACAAGCTGCTCATCGATTTCTTAAGTAAAGTGCTGGCGTTAAAAAAGAGTCAGATCAAAATCGAACGAGGAGAAACGGCCAGGAGAAAAGGGGTTGCTTTGGCAGGAATAGATAACCTGCAGTTTCTGGAGCGAATTGAATTATGGAAAAACCGCTGAAAGGGGAAGTGCTGTTGAACCGTGATTACATTCACCTGGCGAATCAGGGAGAAGAGATTGGCTGGGAGATCCGGTCTTATAGCGCATCCGAAAGTGTGATCGAATGTAACGACCGGCAGGTCTTGCTGGTGGAAGTCGAAGCGGGCGGATGCAGCTTCTGTGACGGCAGTTATGCACACCACCTGGCGGGCGTTAACGTGGAAGGTTATATATTGAAGTGGAAGTACCTGCAATTAGAGGACGGCCTGCCCGTTTCGGAAATCGAACCGTTACGGGATAAGGCGGAACGCAAGGCTGTCACGGATATTCTCAAAGGGAGATACAACTCCTCTCAAATCAACTTTGCCTAGTGTGATTTTATGCTCTCACAAGAACTTTCTGCTTTTGAAATGGGGCCCATACGTCCCCCGAGCGAAGGCAGCGATCACTCATTGCTGATCCGGGCTACGCGCAACTGCCCGTGGAATAAGTGCCTTTTCTGCCGTACATATCGAGGAAAGAAATTCGAAACACGGCAGGTTGACGAGGTAAAACGCGATATCGATTCCGCTAAAGCTATCAGTGAGGAACTGAAATCGGCCTCCTGGAAAATGGGAATGGGGGGGCGGATGAGCGGGGAGGTGGTTCATTCGCTGATCCAGGCTCAGCCGGAATTATATGATCCCCAGAGGGCCGGACCGGAGGCGGCCGGCGACCGGGTCCAAAATCTGGTGAACGTGGCCAACTGGATCGCCTCCGGCGCGCGGACGGTGTTCCTGCAGGATGCAAACACTCTCATCATGCGCACGCCGGACCTGGTGGAAATACTCAGGTATCTGAAAGAGACCTTCCCTTCAATCGAGCGAATTACTTCCTATGCCCGTTCCCATACCGCGGCCCGAAAATCAGCCGAAGAACTCCGGGAGCTTCACGAGGCGGGGCTTTCCCGGCTGCACATCGGGATGGAATCCGGGTGCGACGAGGTACTGGAATTTATCAAAAAGGGCGTCACCGCCGCCGACCATATCTCTGCCGGGCAGAAGATTGTGGCATCCGGAATTTCTCTTTCGGAGTATATCATCCCCGGCCTGGGTGGGAAAAAGTTATCTGAAAAGCATGCGCTGGATACTGCCAGTGCGTTGAATCAGATCGATCCGGATTTCATCCGCCTGCGCAGCCTGATTGTTCGAGAGGGAACAGATTTATATCAGAAGTATGTAGAGGGTGAGTTCGAGCCCTTAACCGAAGACGGAATGGTTGATGAGATCAGGCTGATGATCGAAAACCTTGAATGCAGTTCGTATTTGGTAAGCGACCATATGGCGAACCTTCTTATGGAAGTTGAAGGGAAGCTGCCGGAGGCAAAAAGCCGATTGCTTCAAACCATCGATGACTACAGGGCGCAGCCGTTGGCTGGCAGGCTGGAGACCCAGTTACAGCGGCGGCTTCGATCACACGTGGCGGTGCATGGAGGAATTCAGCCAGAACTGGAACAGGCAGTCCAGAATGCTTTCAAATCAATCGAGTCTCATTCGCCGAATATGGAATTGGAAGTAGATTCGATACTGGCAGCTCTCAAGCAGGGCTCTATGTAGTTCTACAGATTCGATGCTTCACCATGTTCAGTATCAATGTTACCCGAATCATCCTGCTCCGGTAACACAGCATCCTCTTGAAGAGGCCCTTGTAACAGGTTCTGAATTCTGGAGGCCTGTTTGGAGAACACACCTCCGAGAAACGGCGCGCGGGTACCGACATAACGAAAGCGTTTGTAACGAGATTTGATCAGCTTTACAGGCGATTGATTTTGAATCTGCAGCAACTCGCGGATAATGATATTTCTCAGTACGCGTGCCGCTTCTACCGGATCGGTATGAGCGCCTCCCCTGGGTTCGGGTACAACCAGATCGGCGACCCCCAGTTCTTTACAGTCGTTTGCGGTTAACCTTAAGACAGACGCGAGATCCTCGGCCCTTTTCGGGTCGCGGAATACGATGGAGGCGGCGCGCTCCGGTGAAATCACCGAGAGGTAGGCGTTTTCCATGATAAGGATACGGTTGGCCACACCAAGCGCTACTGCGCCTTCACTACCACCTTCTCCGATGATGACTGCTATCACCGGAACCGGCAGGTCCGAAAGAAGCGCCATTGTGGAAGCGATCCCGTTCCCGATCCCCCTTTCCTCGGATTCCGGTCCCGGATAAGCGCCGGGTGTATCAATAACAGTGATCACTGGCAGTCCGAATTTCCCGGCCAGCTTCATAGCGCGCCTGGCCTTGCGGAAACCCTCCGGTGAGGTGTGCCCTTCGTTGATATCCTTCTGCTGGCCGATCACGATCACTGCTTGTCCCCCGAGTTCCGCAAGGCCGGCCACGATTGCGGGGTCGTCCCTGTAAGAACGATCCCCGTGGATTTCCACAAAAGCTGAGGTGATTCGTGCAATATAGTCCCTGGCTGTGGGGCGGTCTTCACGCCGGGCGAGTTGGATGGTTTCCCATGCCTCTTCCGGTGGATGTGTTGGAGCCATATAAGGGGAAACCTTTTTCTTGACGCTTAAGCGGTATCGGGAACTGAATAAATCCAGGGTCATGGAGAGCAGGTGGCGCATCTTGGTACGATCGACGATTTGATCGATCAGGCCATGTTTCAGGTGAGATTCCGCGGTATGCCCGGTTTCCAACTGCGTTTCATCGGTATTTTGCCGCGTTACTCGCATCGGCGCAAAACCGATCATAGCGCCGGGTTCGGCAAAAATCACATCCCCCATATTAGCGAAACTGGCGTACGTCTCACCTGTTGTAGGATGGGTAAGGACCGATATGTGGGGGAGGTTCTGTCGCGCCAGCCGCTGGGCAACCACTACCGTTTTAGCCATCTGTACCAGTGAAAGGACGCCCTCTTCGATTCGGCCGCCGGCGGATGAAACGACAGTAACAACCGGCAGGTTTTGCTTAATAGCTTCCTCGAAAGCCCTGGCAATACGATCCCCGACGACCATTCCCATATTACCACCGAGGAAGGCGAAATCCAGTGCGGCAATGACGGTTGGATTCCCTCCGATAGTACAAATGCCGGTGAGGATTGCTTCAGAGAGACCGGTTCTCTCCTGGGCTTCGGCCAACCGTTTCCGGTACACTTCATCGCCCATAAACGGAGAGGGGTCCGAGATCGCCCCGGTCAAATCAAGAAATTGAAAGCTATCCGGGTCCGCCAGCAAGTAGATGCGTTCCCAGGCGGAGATGTTATGGTGAAATCCGCAGACCTCGCACACCCTGTATCGCTGGTAAAGCTCGGATTTATGCAATTGGGCTCCACAGGAAAAACATACCGCATCCTCTATCGGAATTTCGGCCAATGGCTCAAGCCGAATCGTACGAGGCCTCTTTCGGCGCAGTTTTTCCCGTTCTGCCAGGTAGGCGCCATATGAGATTATTTGTTTCATGGTTCTCCTTCCCACGGGCTGGCAACTTCCTCGGTATCAAGAAATCCCTCTGCTTCCAGTTGTTCCATAAGTCGAGCTGCCCGCTGGTAGCCAATGTGCAGTTTCCTTTGCAGGAGTGAAGTCGATACGCTGCCCGATTCTTCCACGATTACCTTTGCCTTTTCCAGGAAGGGATCGATCTCAGCGGTGCTCACCGAGAGATCCTCGAAATCTCGAGCCACTGTATCGGCTTCCGGCGGGAGATACCGGACCGCCCATTCCCGCCACCAGGTAACCAGCCGCTCGATTTCCCCGTCGGAAACAAAGCATCCGCGGATCCGCTTGGGTTTGCTGGCTTCCGGGGGAATGTATAGCATGTCCCCTTTCCCCAGCAATTTCTCTGCCCCGACGGTATCCAGAATGGTGCGCGAATCGATAGACGAGACGACGGCGAAGCTGATCCGGGTCGGAAAGTTTGCCTTGATAAGACCGGTGATGACATCTACAGATGGCCGCTGCGTCGCGACAACAAGGTGAATACCGGTGGCCCGTGCAAGCTGAGCCAGGCGGCAGATCAGGGGTTCTACCACATCCGCACTGGTCATCATCAGGTCCGCCAGTTCATCTATCACCACCACGATGTAAGGCATTCGCTGACTGACCTTCGGGTGCCGGTTGTAGGCTTCGATATTGCGAGCGCCCACATCGGCGAACCGATGGTAGCGGTTATCCATTTCCATTGTGACCCGTTTGAGCGTTTCCACTGCCTTATCGGAATCCACGATAACAGGTGTGATAAGATGCGGGATGTCCTTGAAGTTCACCATCTCCACCCGTTTAGGGTCGACCAGCACAAGCCTAACGTCGTGAGGTGATGTCTGGGCGAGAATGCAGGCCACAATGCAGTTCAGGCAGACGGATTTTCCACTGCCCGTAGCACCGGCAATCAGCAGGTGAGGCATTTTGGCGATATCGCCGGCAATCGGCTCGCCACCGGGTCCAAGCCCCAGTGCGGTAGCCAGCCTGGACTTGGCGGCCAGTTTCTTAAACGATGAGCTTTCTATAACTCCGCGCAGGGAGACGATCGCTGTGCTGGTGTTCGGGACTTCGATGCCGACCATCGCCTTTCCTGGCATCGGGGCTTCGATTCGAATGTCGGATACCGCCAGTGCCAGCGCGAGATCATTGGCCAGCGAGGTGATCTTTTCAACCTTAACACGCGTTCGGGAAGATTCCTCCATGTGGTATTTAGGATTCCCGTCCTTGTCGTAAACCGGTCTACCATCATGGTCTCGTTCCTGGACCCTCTTGTATTTGCGTACCCATCCGGGTTCAACGCCGAATTGCGTAACAGATGGTCCGGGGTTAATCTGTTTGACGGTGACCTCAACCCCGTAGCTTCCGAGGGCCTCCTCAATCAACCTTGCCCGTTCATCGTCATCCGCCTCGGCGAAATCGGCTTTGGGAGCCTCATCGAGTAGTTCGATCGGAGGCAGTTCACTATCGATCCCGGGCAGGGTCATCTGTTCGGCTATTGATGAATCGCGTATCGGTTCGGATTTCACAAGTTGGGGGGCTTTATCTTGTTCCTGAACCGCCGGTTTGGATCTGACCCGCCTGATGGGCTCGGCTTTTTGCGCGGATTCCTCTTCTTCCCTGAGCCGGTTTTTCAACCCGGTTACTAAGATTGCTATCTGTTGAACTATCCACAGGAGAGATTCCCGGACCATGGCGGACAACTCTACGAGAAACGTTACCATCCCGAGCTTGGTCCATGCCCAGGTGGAGGTGGATACCTGCTGAGTGGCTCGTAGCGATTCCTTCGGGGCAAACAGGATGATGCTCAGCAGGAATAAAACCAGCAGACGGGCCCATTCCAATGATGTCCCGACGATGGCTTCCCCGGTCGATCCGGAGAGGGTAACATCAGCCATCTGAACGTCAGCTACTGTTATCTGGGGCCGAAACAGGCTCATAAGGCCGGCAACCGCGATGCTGAATATCACGGCGCTTAACCACGTATTCCAGTATTGCGGTATGGTCTGAAAGGATTGTTTCCAGAAAACGACGGCAATAGCCACGACCCATAAGCCAATCAGGGCGATCCCGAAACCGAACACCTCGAAAACTGCTTCGGCCACCTCGTTTCGAAAGTAGGCCATGATTCCGATCACCGCTGCGATAAGTGCGATTATCAATATCCCGGACCGCAGGGAGGAGTCGGACTCTCTTCCGCTTGCTGGTTGCGCTTTTCGTGATTTTTGTGCCATGATACCCGCTTTTAGATGCGCCAAATAACCTGACGCATGGGGAAAATCATCTCCACTGGAAAACCCTTTATATAATTGAAGACGAAATTAGAACAGGCTAAGTTGCTCGGGCTGCGGCTGGGCCCCTGCCTTTTGTACCGGATTCTGCCGATCATAGTGAGCGATCAAATCGGGGAGCTTGAGAATATCCGATTCAATGGTTTTCCGCAGGCTCCCTTGATGCAGGGCGGCCGCCGGGTGGTACATGGCAAAACATAGACGGCCATCCACTTCCTGATAGGTTCCGTGGATTTTTCCGATACTTGCGCCGCGAAAAAACCTGGCCATTGAATGGCGGCCCAGCGTGACAACAATCTTAGGCGAGATGATCTCTATTTGCTGATCCAGCCATTTCCGGCAGGCTTCAATTTCAGACGGAAAGGGGTCACGATTGTTCGGAGGACGGCATTTGATCACATTGCAGATGTAAACTTTGGTACGATCGAGGCTGATGGAATGCAATAATTCATCCAGGAATTTACCGGCCGAACCTACAAACGGCCGGCCCTGCTGGTCTTCGTAAAATCCGGGCGCTTCACCGATGAACATAATCTGGGCGTTCTCGTCACCTTCGCCGGGAACGGCCAGATTTCGGGATCGGCCCAGTTCGCAATCTTTGCATCGTGAAATTTGGTGATTCAGATCGGATAGCGCAGACACGTTACCCTCCTTGATTCAAAGCATTAAAAAAGACCCCGGCCTTTTAATGCGCCATGAGTCTCTTCCCAGATACGATGATAACTATGGATTATGATTCCGCTCTCCTGCCATCGCATGAGATGCTCGTGGGCGGATCCCCCGCGATGGCGGGAAAACCTGTTGCCTGCCGGTTATGCATCAGTGAGCTTATTCATCCTCGATCCCATGATCTTTGAGGTATTCCACTGCATCCTTTACCGTCATGATCTTTTCGGCATCTTCATCCGGGATTTCCAGCGGATTTTCGTCGTTGCCGAAAGTCTCCTCGAAGGCCATCACCAGCTCGACCAAGTCCAGCGAGTCCGCGTTCAAATCATCAGCGAACGAAGCTTCGAGGGTGACTTCATTTTCATCTACCCCCAGTTGCTCCATAATTATGCTTTTTACGCGATCAAAAACTGAAGCCATATTTTCTTTATCCCTCCACGATTTGCTTTATCAGCATTATAACATGAAAATCACTCATGTATCATCACCGAATAAAGTGAACCCAAAACACCGTTGATAAATTTGGCCGAGTTGGAACTACCGAAAAGCTTGGCCAATTCCACCGCTTCGTTTATTGCCACTTTTCCGGAAGTTTTGTTCCAGAACATCAGTTCGAATACAGCCATTCTCAGAATAACCCGGTCAATGACCGACAGTTGAGAAACCGGGAAGGTGGGAGCGAAACGGTGGATTAATATATCGATCCCATCCCGGTTCTGCAGCACGCCGGCGGTAAATTCATGTACGAACTCGTGGCTTGCCGCATTTAACGATTCTTCATTGCTCAAGCGTGCAACGATTCCTTCGAGATCATGGCAGGTACAATCGGATTCGTAAAGCGCCTGCAGAATAACCGTCCGCGCCTTTCTGCGTGTGTTTGAAGTAGCCGGGGGCATGGTTAGTTATCCACCTGCTTTTTTACATAGGATTGCGTGAGATTTACTCCTTTAGATCCATAGCGGCAACGGAATCTATGCTGTTAACGTTAATGAGCTGCACGTCTCTATTGATTCTTTTAATCAAACCGGTAAGTACCTGCCCCGGGCCGATTTCGATGAAGGTATCCACTCCGGCATCAATCATATATTCTACCGATGGCTGCCATCGGACACAATCGCAGACCTGCTTAAGTATACCTTCCTTTACACCCTCAGCGGTGGAACTGGGCTGGGCCGATACATTGGCTACAATCGGTATTGCCGGATTGGCAAACCTGCACTCAGAAACCGCCTTCGAAAGCCCTTCAGCGGCAGGCATCATCAGTTGCGAATGAAAAGCCCCGCTGACGCTGAGGCGGATTACACGTTTAGCCCCTCTTGCCTTAGCCAGGTCCATTGCCCAGGCCAGCCCCTGGTTGGTACCGCTGATGACGACTTGCTCAGGCGAATTCAGGTTAGCAATCTGGGCACCGGTTTCCTGACATACTTCTTCCAGAGAGATGAGGTCCAATCCTATAACCGCGGCCATGCCTCCGGGGTATTGTTCGCCGGCCTCCTGCATTAAACGAGCACGCTCCTGAATCAAGCGTATGCCGTCTGCGAAACTGAGGGCTCCGGCAGCGACGAGTGCAGTATATTCACCCAGGCTGTGGCCGGCGACAAATACCGGCTGTACTCTGCATCCATTCGCCTGGATAGCCTGCAAGTAAGCAATGCTGGTGGTCATGATAGCCGGCTGAGTAGTAACGGTTTGGCGGAGTTGCTCTTCCGGGCCTTCAAAGCATAGTGTCGAAAGCGAATACCCCAGCGTTTCATCAGCTTCGTTGAAAATTTGCCTTGCAGCTGTTGACTGCTCAAACAAGTCACGACCCATCCCCACCACCTGCGACCCCTGACCTGGAAAGACAAATGCCGTATTATTCATTTGTCCCTCGTATGACTCGAGTTGCTGGCCGGGCGAGCCTGTTATGTACTCTGCTTTTCATCTCTGCATCGAGCCTGGAAAAGCAGAGAACTGTATTCATGAATAAAGCCTACCCTTGTTTTGCTGGATATACCGTTCTTCCGCGATAGGTGCCGCAAACCGGACATGCCCGATGGGGCGGTTTGGGGCTGTGGCACTGCGGACACGTCGAGAGACTGGGAACGCTCTTAGCCTGATTGTTCCGCCGAGTTCTCGTGCGTGATTTTGATGTCTTTCTTTTTGGCTCGGTCATTAAGTATCAACCAACCTCTCGTAATTTTTCTATACCCTGATGGGTTAATAGTCTTTCCAATGGTGCCCAGCGCTGATCTGAGTTTCGTGATGCGCAATCACAATCGGTCACATTCAAATTGCACCCGCACCGCTGGCACAATCCGGCACATTCCGAATCACAGACCGGTTTCCGGGGGACGTTCAATAGAATAGTCTGACGGAATGCTTCTTCTAAATCCAGTATATGGTCACTGCTGATCGTAAAACCGTCCGGGTCTTCATCATCTTCATCGTGCCCTTCAATCGATATGCTGCCCTTAGGGAAGTATTCTTCCTCAAGTCCGAATTGGAAGGTTTGTTCGAATTCCTCAAGACAGCGGCTGCAAGTGCTCTTGATCGTTGTTTCAAACCGGCCCGTTACAAGAATACTCCGATTGGTGAGGACAAGCTTTGCTTCCCCTTCAACAGGGAGGCCTTCGCTTGAGGTTTCATTAACGGAATAAATACGGCTCTCGCCGACATGACCCTTCAACTGTTGGGCGACATTGATTCTCATGGTAATTAAGCGGCTCCCGCATCATTATGTTATTTTAGAGATAAGCTCCGGGCCTTGTCAAGCAAAGGGCGATATGCGCACTCATTCGGTTCCGGTAAGATAACCGGACACAAGGGTTTTGATGACAAACAGTTGCATGGTTAACTCTATAAGGCTATAATATCGGACAGTGTATTATACTTATCCATTCATACGGGAGTACTTGTCAGGGGTCTAGACCATGCCTGGTTTGCGTTCTCTCGAAAGCAGAATGATCCGTG
>CAZDMY010000066.1:0-10483 GCA_964506405.1 uncultured Dehalococcoidia bacterium
CGATCGCATTCTCTACCCCAAAATCAAGGATTCCAACGGAAACTGGCACAATGCCTCCTGGGATGAAGCCCTCGATCTCTGCGCGACCAAGCTTCAGGATATCAAGGAACGCTTTGGCGGCCATGCGCTGACCATCTATTGCGGTTCCGTCGGTGTTGAGCACGTCGAGGCCGCCGCTTTTGCCCAGCGGTTTAAGGGCGCTTATGGTACACCTAATTTTATCTCTGTGGAGAGCGGCTGTTTCCGGGCTCGCATATTGACCCGTCAGCTCACCTTCGGGCGGTACACCATCCCCGATGAGACAGTCAACAGCAAACTGATCGTGCTCTGGGGTCAGGACCCGGATAACTCTATGTCCCCGATGGGGCCGCGCATGCGCGAGGCCCTACAAAATGGAACTGAGATTATCACTATTAACCCAAAGCGTCCGGCCCTGGCCGATTATGGCACTTACATCCAGCTTCGTCCCGGCACGGACTGTGCTCTGGCCCTGGCGATGGCCAACGTTATCATCAAAGAGGATCTTTACGATAAGGAATTCGTTTCGGAGTGGTGCCACGGATTCGATCGATTCGCTGAGCATGTCAAAGAATATACCCCGGAGCGAGTGGGGGAAATCTCCTGGGTTCCGGCTATCGAGATCAAGCGGATCGCACGCAAGATTGCTACAACGAAACCAATGGCAATTCACCAGGGAACTGCCGGGCTCGACCGGCAGATCAGCAACGTACACAACAGTCGAGCGCTGTCTATCCTGATGGCTATCACTGGAAACATCGATGTCAAAGGCGGATGGATTCCGTTCCTGCCCTTCTTCATCTCTGATATGAGATTACCCATCGATGAGAATCCCATCGGCGCCGAGGAGTACCCGCTCTTCAATGAACTATGGGGTCGGAAGGTTCCGTATGGTCATCAGATGGTCTGGCCGGAAAAGGTCATGAGCGGGCAACCCTATCCCATCAAGGGGCTGATGGTCACCTGCGGCAACCCGGTGGTCACCCTGCCCGATCCCAAACGCTGGATTGAAGCGATCAACTCACTCGATTTTCGGGTATCGATCGATCTCTTCATGACTGAGACTTCCGAATTGTGCGACGTCATTCTACCCGCCTGCACCTTCATGGAGAGCGTTAGTATGGGCGGTTACACTGTGCAGGGTAACTTCTCCATCCCACATATTCAACTGCGAGAAAAGTGCATTGAACCTCTCGGTGAATCCAAGCCGGACTGGCTCATCTGGGCCGAACTGGGCCGCCGAATGGGTTACGGCGAACACTTCCCCTGGCAAACTGACGAAGAGATGTTAAACCACCTGTTCGAACCTTCTTCGATCACCGTGGAAGATCTGCGCAACAACCCCAGCGGCGTCATGTATCGGGAGAAGATTACCACCACCGATCCGCAGAAATTCCGCACTCCATCCGGCAAGATCGAGTTGTATTCGGACACTCTGGAAGAACTCGGTTTCCCGCCGATGCCCGTCCACATGGAACCGTATGAAAGTCCCGTGTCCACACCGGAACTGGCCGAGGAGTTTCCGCTGATTTTGATGACCGGACGTCGGGAAGTGGAGACGCTCAATTCCCAACTTCTGCAAATGACTGAGATCCGTGCCATCATGCCCGAGCCGCTGGTCGAGATTCACCCAGCCACCGCGGAAAAATACAGCGTGGGGAACAGTGAAATGATCCGCGTCTCATCGCCGACCGGCAGTATCAAAATGCGGACCAGACTGAACACGGGCATCGCGCAGGGTGTTCTTTCGATACCTCACGGCTGGGCGGAGGCCAATGCCTGCGATTTACTAAATATGAATCATCGTGATCCGATCATGGGCTATCCCAACGACAAAGCAATCTTGTGCCGGATCAGCAGGCTGTAGAAGGAGGATAAAATGCCGCCTATTGTAAGTATCGTCGGAAGATCGGAGTCCGGCAAAACCAGGCTCCTGAGACGGCTGATCCCGGAAATGAAACGGAGAGGCTATCGTATTGCGACCATAAAACACACACATCATTGCATAGAATCAGACATCATCGGGAAGGATTCCTGGCTGCATGCCGCAGCAGGGAGCGAATGTACTGTACTCGACTCTCCGAATGAACTATCGCTCCGCTATTCGCCAGATCAAGAGATAACGCCCGAGGAAGTCTCCCGGTTCATCCCGGAGGATTTCGACCTGATACTGGCCGAAGGTTACAAGAAAGCAGATTTACCCAAGATCGAGGTGCATCGTGATTGTCTAGGAGAAAGGGTCTGCCCTGGTGAGAAGCTACTGGCAATTGTGACGGATACCATCCAAATTGATCCAATACCACAGTATGATCCGGATGACGTTATCGCAATCGCAGATTTAATTGAATCTGAAGTATTGAACCGGCAAGCCGAATTAGAGGTTAATCTGTTCGCAGACGGCCAGCGCATTCCCCTGAATGATTTTGTCAAAGGCTTTATGGGCGGTAGCATTCTGGGTATGCTGGATTCGCTGAAAGGCATCGATGACCCGAAGAGTATTTCAATCGAAATTACTAAAAAAACCGCACCTCGGCCTGTGAGTAATAGAGGAATCGAGATACCAGAAGGAGAGATCCTCCGGACATTTGTATAGCACCTACGAGTGATGATTCTTGATCAATTCGATTCGGGATGAGGTGAACTTAATGGCAAACCTGACTATCGATGGAAAAAACGTCCAGGTCAATGAGGGAAAGCGAATTCTCGAAGCTGCCCTGGAAAACGGGATTTATATTCCAAATCTTTGCGCCATTGCGGATATCGAATTACCCTTTGGTGCTTGCCGCCTGTGTTTTGTGGAAATCGAAGGGAAAAACGGGATGGTCACTGCCTGCACGGAGCCTGTACGCGAAGGAATGGTAGTGCACACCAACACGCCTGAAATCCAGCGAATGAGGCGGAATGTACTTGCCTTCATCCTTGCCCGGCACCCGCATGAATGCCTGATCTGCTATAAACGGGATATCTGCGATCCGTTACAGCCATGCTTGCGAAATGTCAGTGTAGAGCAGCGATGCGTCACCTGCCCCAAGAACGGGCGCTGCGAACTGCAGAAGGTGGTTGACTATATTGGTCTGGAAGGCGTGGAAATTCCTTATCATCCGAAAGACCTTCCTATTGGCTACGATCCGCTCATCGCCCGCGATTACAACCTGTGCATCCTGTGCGGCAAATGCGTCCGTGTCTGCCAGGAGGTGCGAGGGGTTGGAGCGGTAGCATTCTTGAATCGTGGCGATGATGCCCGGGTGGGCACCATTTTTGGTGATTCTTTGCAGAACGCCGGATGTAAATTCTGTGGCGCCTGTGTGGATATTTGCCCAGTGGGGGCGTTAACTGAGCGTAGCGCCCGCTGGAAAGGGTTGCCGGATCGGGTGGTAACGACCACCTGCCCCTATTGCGCTGTCGGTTGCCAGATGAAGGTAGAGGTCAAGGCCGAGAAGATATTCCGAGTCGAGCCAGATCCGAATGGCCCCTCAAACAAAGGCCAGCTCTGTGTGAAGGGCAAATTCGGGCTGGACTACGTTCAGGATCCGAATCGGCTCACGACCCCGCTGATCAAAAAGGACGGTGAATTCATCGAAGCCACTTGGGATGAAGCAATGGCACTGGTCGCCTCAAAGCTGGACCAATACAGAGGCGATGAACTCGGTGCGATGGCCTGCGCCCGTTCCACCAATGAGGACATCTACGTCTTTCAGAAATTTATTCGGGCGGTGATGCAAACCAACAACCTCGATCATTGTGCCCGTCTCTGACATGCGCCGACTGTGGCCGGTCTGGCCACAAGCTTCGGCAGTGGTGCCATGACCAACTCCGTTGAGGAGATCGGGGATGCGGCCTGCATCCTGGCCATCGGCACTAATACCACCGTCGCCCATCCGGTGGCGGCGCTTCAGATTAAACGGGCTGTCAAACAGGGTGCCAAACTGATCGTTATCGACCCGCGCCACATCGAATTATGCGACATAGCCGATATCTGGCTTCAACTCAAGTTCGGCACCAACATTCCGCTGCTGATGGGGATGTGCCGGATCATCCTGGAAGAAAATCTGGCTGATATGGATTTTATCCAGTCCCGCTGTGAGAATTTCGGCGAATTTAAGGCAGCACTGGAGCAATATCCTCTGGAGAAAGTATCCCAGATCACTGATGTCCCCGCCGGGGATATCGTTGCGGCAGCCCGAATGTACGCCACCACATCACCGGCTTCGATCCTGTATTGCATGGGCATTTGCGAGTACAGTCACGGCACGGACGCCGTCATGGGGGTTGCCAACCTGGCAATGGTCACCGGAAACCTGGGGAAGCCTTCGGCCGGTGTCAATCCGTTACGTGGGCAGAACAACGTACAGGGCGCTTGTGATATGGGCGCGTTACCCAATGTCTTCCCCGGATATCAGGCAGTAAACGATGAGAAGAATCGGGGTAAGTTCGAAAAGACGTGGAGCGTTGAATCGTTGCCTGCCGAACCGGGAATCTTCCTCACTGAAATGTTCGATGCGATTGAACAGGGAAAGGTCAAAGCGATGTATATCTTTGGGGAGAATCCAGTGATGGCCGATCCTGATGTCAATCACGTCAAGCACGCATTGGAACAACTGGAATTCCTGGTAGTCCAGGATCTCTTCCTGACCGAGACCGCTCAATTTGCCGATGTGGTCCTGCCGGGAGCCAGCTTTGCCGAAAAAGATGGAACCTTCACGAGTACCGAACGACGGGTGCAGCGGGTGAGAAAGGTAGTGGAACCGATCGGTCAGTCGAAACCGGACTGGGAGATCTTCTGCCTGCTGGCTAAACGCATGGGCAGCAAAGGATTCGAATTTGGTGGGCCTTCCGATATTTTTGAAGAAATACGAAAGATAGCGCCGGCATTTGCCGGCATCAATTACAAACGGCTGGAAGAAGGCGGCATCCAGTGGCCATGTCCCACAGAGGAGCACCCCGGCACCAAGTTCCTTCATGTAGGAACCTTTTCACGAGGGAAAGGCCGTTTTGCACCACTGTTCTATCGACCCCCGGCGGAGCTTCCGGATGATACATATCCGTTCATCCTGACTACGGGTAGAGCGCCTTTCCTTTATCATACCGGGATGACTCACAGATCCAAGGGATTGCGTGAGCTGGCTCCATACGAAATGGCCGAGATTCATCCGCATGATGCCGAACGTCTTGGCGTCAAGTTCGGAGATTGGGTGCAGATCACTTCGCGACGCGGCTCAGTCCCGGTACGGGTCAAGATTACTGAGGATTCGCCCGAAGGTTCGGTATGGATGTCGTTCCACTATGCCGAGGCTAACGGAAACGTATTGACCAATCGTGCGCTGGATCCGGTTACAAAGACTCCTGAATATAAGGTATGCGCGGTGAAAATGGAAAGGCTGCGTGAACCGGAATCGGATACGTCACAGGAATCAGGGGAAGACATCACCACAACAGATGAAGCCTCTCCAGAAACGACTGCCAGTGATGAACATGTAGTGGTGGGATAGAGGTCATATCGGATGCGACACTACGACAGGGGTATTCCAATTTCTAAAAGAAGGATGCACCACATGTCTGTGACAGCATTTTGACAACCATTCAGATTGAGGAAAGGTTGAAATAACAGGTAAATTGCTTAGCATAAGAAATGCAAAATATAACGTAATCTTGAAAAGTAAATAGGAGGAAGAAGCATGGCATTAAGGAAAATGCTGATAAACATCAACGGAGTGGAGCGTCAGATAGTATGTGAACCTTCTGATTCCCTCGCTAACGTATTGCGAAACCTGGGCCTGACAGGGACGAAAGTTGGATGCGGGGTCGGTCAATGCGGGTCCTGCTCGGTTCTTATCGATGGAAAAGTGGTAAAATCCTGCACCAAAAAGATGGATAAGGTCGAGGAGCATTCAAATATCCTCACTATTGAAGGAATCGGGACACCTGCCTGTCTCCATCCGCTTCAGTTGGCGTGGATAGTCTATGGCGCTGCACAGTGCGGATTTTGTTCCCCCGGTTTTATTGTCTCTGCCAAAGCCTTACTGGATACCAACCCCAATCCTTCGCGGCAGGAGGTACGGGCCTGGTTCCAGAAGAATCGTAATGCATGCAGGTGCACCGGCTACAAACCGCTTGTAGATGCGGTGATGGCAGCCGCAAAAGTGCTGCGCGGTGAAATGACCATGGAGAATCTGGAATTTAAAATACCTGAAGATGGACGTATCCTGGGAACCCGTTATCCCAGGCCTTCAGCGCTGGCCAAAGTCACCGGTACCTGTGACTATGGAGCAGATATTAACGCAAAGATGCCGCCGGGCACTGCCTATCATGCAGCACTGGCTATCTCGAAGGTATCTTCTGCTAAAGTCCTGAATATAGATGTCTCGGAAGCTGAAAAGATGCCGGGCGTGGTCAGGGTTGTTACCAGTAAAGATATTCAGGGGACGAACCTCTATTTTAATTTGAATGTAATGAACGTTCGTTATACCGGCAATCTGTTCGATCGTGTAATTCTGGTTAATGACAGGGTATATCAATATGGCGATTGCTATGCGATCGTTCTGGCCGATAGCAGACCGCATGCGCGCGCTGCTGCTGAAAAAGTGAAAGTTACACTTGAAGAGTTACCTGCATATATGAACGGTCTGGAAGCCGTTGCCGAAGATGCTCATCAGGTATTTGAAGGTTTTGATAATATCTACGTACAGCAGCCTCTGGTCAAGGGAGAGGACCCGGAGGAAATCTTCAACAAAGCTGCACACGTTGTTGAAGGGAGTTATTTCAGTCAACGCCAACCCCACGCTGTTCTGGAACCAGATACGCTCCTTGCCTATAAAGACGAGGACGGTGTGTATACTGTTCAGTGCAAGTGTTTACTGGTTCATGCTGCTCCGGCAATGATCTTAGCCGCTCTGGGCTTGGAAAACATCAGAGTCATTGACAATCCCGTTGGTGCAAGCTTTGGCTATTCGCTCTCAGCCAATACGATGGCATGGGCAATTGCTGCAAGTATGGCGGTCGATGGCGTCCCTGTTTGCCTAGACCTGGATTATGCTGAGCATACTGTTGTGACCGGAAAACGAGCACCGGGCTATTCCAACGTCAAGATGGCGTGTGACGACGAGGGCAAAATTACAGCGCTTGAATATGAGATGCTTTATGATCACGGCGCCTATGCCGATGCTGCAGCCCTTCTGGTGGATAAAGGGGTCATGTTCATGGGCTGGCCTTATACGATCCCCAACATCAAGGGCGTAGCCATGTGCACCGTCTCTAACAATTGCTTTACAACGGCTTTCAGGGCATTCGGTTCCCTGCAGGCATATGTGGCAGGAGAGCAAATCGTTGAGGAACTGGCTGAAAAGGCAGGAATAGACCCCTTCGAATTGCGATACAGGAATATTCTCAGGCCGGGCGACAAGCCTCCATGCGGAGCCGAATTATCGGTATATCCTTTTGTTCAATTGATGGACATGATGCGCCCCAACTACGAGGAAGCACTCGAAAGAGCCAAAAAAGAATCCACTGCGGAGAAGAAACGCGGCGTGGGAATCAGTTGCACTGGCTATGCTGTGGGCAGGGGGCCGGGTGATGTCTCACAAGTAGATCTGGAATTGAACCCGGATGGCACTGTCACCAACTATAATGCATGGGAAGACATGGGGCAGGGTGGAGATGTGGGAATGCTCGCACAGACGCACGAGGCCCTGAGGCCCCTTGGGCTGAAACCGGATCAAATCAGACTGGTCTCGAGCGATACGAAAATGTGTCCAGATACAGGAGCATCGGCCGGGAGCAGCCAGCACTATATGGCAGGAAATGCCGTTATTAATGCTGCTAAACAGTTGGTCAGGGCGATGACGAAACCCGACGGCACCTTCCGGACCTATGATGAGATGAAAGCGGAAGGAATTCCGACCCGATATGGTGGAAAGTATAATGTTGTCGGAATTACTGAAGAACTGGATCCGAATACCGGCCAGGGAAATCCCTATGCTGAAAGCAACTACCTCGTATGTATGGCCGAAGTTGAGGTCGATGTAAAGACCGGTAAGACGAAAGTGCTGAAGATGACTATGAATGCGGACGTCGGAGTGATTGGCAACTGGCTGGCTGTTGAGGGCCAGGCTTATGGAGGCATTGCCCAGGCCATCGGTCTGGCGCTTTCCGAAGATTTCAATGATCCTGGTAAGGATGTCAATCTTCTCAAGCTGGGTATCCCCTTCTGTGAGGATGTGCCCGATGATATTGAACTTAACTTCCTGGAAACACCCAGACCGAGGGGGCCGTGGGGTTCAGCCGGATGTGCTGAGTCTTTTATAACAGGATTCCCTTCAATCATTAACGCTATCTATAATGCCACGGGAGTCAGGATCAGAGAGCTTCCGGCCAAACCTGAGAAGGTTCTGAAAGCGCTTCAGGATAAGGAAAGCGGCAAGACTAGCAAACCGAAGAAGTATTTCTTTGGAAAGGACTTCCAGGAGAGGATGCAGTTTATCAAAGATAATCCCATGCAGGGAATAGGATTCAGCATGTGTGCTGATCCTACCATTCCTGAGTAGGAGTGCTTGTGCTGACGGATGAGGCACAAGGCCTCCGGGTATAAGCCCAAATTACAATTGATCATAGCATTTGACAATCAGACAGTGAGCTTGCTCGCAGACTGATTGTCAATGTTTTTTTTGGCACTTGAAGGATTTATCGTATGGATACCAGTGACATAGCAAAATGGAAAGGCCGATGTATCCAGGAAGAACTCGCCTATTGCGTCGCTGCCTGCCCGTTACATGTCGACGTCCGCCTGCTGATGCAGAACATCCTGCAGGGCAACTATAACAAGGCCTACCGGATGTATTCTCGCAAGGTGCTGTTTCCGGGTATCATTTCCAGAATATGCGATGAACCATGCAAGGCAAGCTGTATCCGTATAAATCTGGATGATCCACTTGAAATAAGGCTGCTGGAAAAAGCTGTTGTCGATTATTCGGACTCAAGGGATGATGGAAGCTATGCAGCCATCAAGAAGAGTAATACGGTTTGCGTGATCGGTGCCGGTTTGACCGGGATGTGCTGCGCGCTCGATCTGGCACACAAGGGGTATCCGGTAACGCTGTACGAGAAATCGGATCAACCCGGCGGACGGCTTCGGGATATTGACCCGTCTGTGTTGCCTCCGGAGGTCCTGGATATGGAGATTAAAAAGCTCCAGGATGAAGAGGTAGAATTCAGGCTGAATACTGAGATCACAAGTTTAGAGAAACTGGAATTCGACGCTGTTTTCATCGCCACAGGCGGCAATACCTGCGAATTCGCCGGACTTCTCCTGGAAGATGAAGCTCATCCCGAGTATAAAGTTACGTTGGAAAGCTCGGCCAAAGGTGTCTTCATCGTCCCGGCCTCGGATGAAAAAGAATACTCTCCGATCGTTGCAATCCTGCAGGGGATGCAGGCATCAAGGTCTATTGAACGGTATCTGAAGAAAACGTCGCTATACATTGGCAGGGAGAATGAACTCTCGACCGATACCTGTCTCTATACGAATACTTCCAGTGAAGACAAAAAACCGGCCGTCATTCCGGCTGATTTACAATCCGGGTACACCGAGGAGGAAGCATGGGAAGAGGCTTCCAGATGCCTGCTGTGCGAATGCCTGGAATGCAACAAGCAGTGCCTGTATCTTGAGTATTACAGGGGATATCCGAAGAAATACATTAGGGAATACGTCTCGACCTATTCAGCCCCTGAAATCCCACGTGCGGGAGTGCCCGGACGCATGTCAAAAGGGAAGACACACCAATCGAATTCTTGCAGTTTGTGCGGTTTATGCAGGGAAGTCTGTCCGACGGACCTGGATATGGGTGAGGTGAACCACGCAATCAGAAAATTACTTCATGCTGAGGGAAGGCTGCCTCTGGCTTTTCATGATTTCTGGCTGCGGGATATGGCGTTTTCTGCCAGTGACGACTTTTTTATGGTTAAAGATCAGCCGGGCCTTTTCAAAAGCAAATATTTGTTCTTCCCCGGTTGCCAGTTGGGCGCTTCTGATCCGGGCTATGTGATAAACACTTATGGTTACCTGATTGAGCGAATGAGCGGCGGTGTCGGGCTGTACCTGGGGTGCTGTGGTGCCCCGGCCGACTGGTCCGGAAATGTTGATTTGATGCAAGAGAATATCTGCAAGTTCCGAGAGAACTGGGAAAATCTCGGTCATCCTGAAATTATCCTGGCATGTCCGACCTGCCACAAAATGTTTGCCAGACACCTGAATAAAGTCCCGGTAAAATCCCTGTGGGATATCTTTGGCGAGCATGGTCTTCCCGATGGATGTACCAAAGGGGATGGTGCTGAAATTGCATTATATGACCCCTGTGCGAGCCGGTATCTTCCGGACGTGCAAAAAAGCGTCAGAGATTTACTCGCCGGCATGGAGTACACGGTAGAAGAACTTAAGATGAATGGAAAGTATGCGCAATGCTGCAGCTACGGT
>CAZDMY010000067.1:0-9683 GCA_964506405.1 uncultured Dehalococcoidia bacterium
GCTCGATGTTGCTGCCCTCGCTCCAGGCAGCTTCTGATGGCTGCCCCATAACCCCGATTAGTCTCATGGCTATAAACTATCGCCCCTGCCGCCTTAGCGACATCGGCACTATCATCAACCGAACCGTCATCGATAACGATCACTTCATCAACACATTTGCATGCCTTGGCCACCACGCTCCCAATAAATCGATCCTCATTATAACAAGGTATCGCTGCTATAATCTTAGGGCCAGTGGCCTGCGGCTTTTCTTCAACCATGTTTTCCGCTCTCAGTCAAGCGTTGTCTTCCAAAGCCTGTCCAGTCCTTCTCGCAATTCCACGCCTGGCTCGAATTCCAGAATTCTTCTGGCTTTACTGATATCCGAAAAATTCCTCCGGATCTCACCAGCACGCGCGGGCTGGTAATCGACCGCTAACTCATCTCCGCTGATCTCCTGCAGCATCTGCACTACTGCATTAACCGAGGTCTCAATTCCACTGGCGATCTGAAACAGCTCGCCGAATGGACCGGGAAACGTCAGCGAAAGGTAGATTGCCTGGCAGATATCATCGGCATGAACAAGGTCTCTGGTCTGTTCTCCATCACCATATATGGTTATGGGCTCCCTGTTACGAATCCGTTGCAGGCAAATCGGTATCAAACTCGACTTGTGAACCGAATACGGTCCATATACATTGGCAAAGCGCAAAGATGTGGTTTGAAGTCCAAAGGAGTGCCAGTATGCAGAGCACAACGCTTCCCCAGCCATTTTGGAGGCGCCATAGGGTGAAAGTGGCTGCGGAACCTTTTTTTCGTCGATTGGGGGAAGCTGTTCTCCAGTGACTGCATTTGACGAAGCAAATACGAAGCGTTTCACCTGATTCATCCGGCACGCTTCAAGAAGATTGAACGTTCCGGTGACATTGATTTCCCAGGTTTCCTGGGGATTGTCCAGCGAATCAACGACGCTTGTAAGAGCAGCCAGGTGTACTACTGCATCAGTTCCGGCTAATGTATCTCGTAACAGGCGTTCGTCGTTAATGTTCCCTACAATCATTTCGACCTCCGAAAGGAAGCCGTTTTGATGATGATCTCGTTCTCGCCATGCCGGGAAAGGAGTCGAAAGATCGTCCAGTACGCTCACCCGGCACCCACGATCAACCAGATATTGCGCCAGGTTCGTCCCTATAAAACCACATCCACCGCTTATTATTACATTCATTGCTTTGGCTCTAGCTTGCGCTTACGTGCCCGCCGATTAACTGCCAGCCTGGTATTTGATCTCCTCGATGACCTCTACAACCTTTTTCTTACCCGACCACCAGGTGCGAGGTAAAATGAGATGCCTGCGCTCTTCAATTCTTTGTTTGATTTCAGGCTTGGTGAGCAGTTCGAACATTCGATATATTTCATCTTCCAGGCCGATTTTTGGCTGGAAGCCAAAATGATCAGGCAGCTTGTTATAGACGGGTTCATAGGGATGGATATCTGCTTCAACTCGTGGGTCTTCCACTCGCTCGATGGTAACCTTGATCCCAAACTCTTTGCTGGCAACGCGCCCGACAGTTTCCGCCAGTTCTCTCAAGCTCCAGAAACCGGACATCTGGTTGACAACATCGTAAACACCGGGTGCGGGCGGGTGGTTTATCAGCCGGCTCATACATTGCATGGCATCCTCAAGCCCGATAAATCCTCTAATTTGTTTTCCGCTCCCATACAGCGTCAGCGGAAAACCGATGACAGCTTGTGCCACGAAACGGTTGATGACGGTGCCAAACCACTCATCGATATCCAACCGTGTCCGCAAGCGCGGATCGGCGGAAACCTGCGGGGAATGCACACCATAGATAACGCCCTGCATGATATCATAAGACCGCAGGCCCCAGAAGCGGCAGGCCTTGTAGACATTGAAGGTATCATGCACCTTGGTAAGATGGTAGAAACTCCCCGGATCGCGCGGGGTCAGTTCCCCTTCCATGCTCCATTCCTTATCATTCAGCTTCATCATGGAACCCTTCGGGAACATTCCTTCGAACAGGGGACGTCCGGAAAGCGGTGTACCATATTCTCCCATCGTTCCGAGTTTGATAATCGAGGTTTGAGGTACCAGATCGCGCATCATAAAAAGCACCGCCAGCGTTCCCAGGATGTTGTTCTGCTGGACGTAGATGGCATGCTCCATATCAATCATGCTGTACGGAGCACTGGGACATTCAGCATAATATACGATCGACTCAGGTTTAACCTCTTCTATAAACTCTCGAAGCCTGTCCCGGTCTGTGAGAACATCAATCTCTCTAAAATTGATGTCCATATTAAACACTTCCTTGGCAGCATGCAGCCTCTCGGTCATGCGCGAGATAGGCACCACCGTATGGGCTCCCCGTTCTTTCACCCAGTTACGGCGGGCATAATTGTCCACACCACTCACCTGGCAACCCAATGATCCAAGCCAGAGAGCCAGCGTCCATCCCAGATACCCATCGATACCCAGAACCATAACCCGCATGTTTTTAAGCATGTAGCCGTATGGGCCTTCCTGCCACTCAGGACATTGTTCAAAATTCACCGATGAGGGGTCGAATACGCCCAACTCTTTCCTTCTGCTGCAAGTGATATTTTCCTTGTCATCGGCCACATAATGAGCCGCAGGGCAATTCTGACAGGTACACAGTGCATTTTGGCGTTGACTATTATTGCTCATTAGTATCCTCTCATGATCAGATTCTGCTCCATTTTACCACACGTGCCGGAGCAATGTCTTTGTTGATTCACATCCAATATTTTTCAGTTTCCCTAAATGTTCATCATTTCGGCTGTTCTATGTGATTAATCGAGAACGTAGTGTCGCTTAAGGGAAAGCTGTCCGCCTTTTCTAAGTATAATGGTATGTGAATTTTTTTGACTTTGCACATACTTTCCACTTTACAACGGTAGTATTTGCAACTAAAATGAAACTATTGTAAGGGCGGTTAGCTCAGTTGGTTAGAGCGCTTGCTTCACACGCAAGAGGTCAGAGGTTCGAGTCCTCTACCGCCCACCATACTATACAATTGTTAGAACCAAGTCCTCAGTTCGCGTGTCTGGACAAATCTTTTCTGATACGCGCAACGAGCTAATTGAACGACCCGGGCTAGCCAAACATATCGGCAGAGCTTATGATCCCCTGTTTAGCCAGATTTATTTTTATGGCATGAATGGATTTGACGGAGAGTTGCCTCAGTTCTTCATTAAGACGCATGATCCGAGCCATATTTTCTTCATCCTGGTAGCTTAGGATTTGCACGAAAGGTTCAGGATCTACATTAGCACTCCCGGGCACGATCCCGTCGGCCCCTCCGAGCAACGACTGCAAAATCTGGGATTCCTTTCCCTGTAAAACGGTAAATTTCCCCGATCTCATTTCAAGCAGTCTCTCGAAATAATCACAATCCCCGGAACTGTCTTTGATCCCGATAATTTTCGGGTGGTCATGGTAACGTTCGACGATATCCAGCGGCAGCGTTCGATTCTCACTGATAGCGGGATTATTGTAAAGCAATACCGGCAACAAGGATTTTCGTAGATTCATTTCAACTTGTTCTTCCGGTTCGCCCCAGCCGTACATGGGCGCCAGGACTGTTGCCTGTGCGTGATGTGAAGCTGCGCCTTCTGCCAACTCAATTGTTTCCTCAGGGGTATGGGATGATATTCCAACCAATAACGGCACCCGATGGCTTATCGTTTTAGTGGATGACGTGATAACCTGCATCTTTTCATCAATCGCAAGATACTGAAATTCCCCCGTAGTTCCCAATATGAATACGGAATCGATGCCGCCCGCAATAAGGAACTCCAGTAAACTGGTCAGGCCGTGGATGTCGACCAGCCCGTCCTTTCGCGGCGTAATCACGGGAACGATGAGTTTTTCACACCTGAAAGCCATTTTCAACGACCACCTTTTTGATGAATTATAGCAGAACAACGCTCAAGGTACTTGACAGACTGGAGTAGAATGCCATAAACTAAATGCGTAAATGCGCATATATGACTATATCGCTATGGAGAATTTGGTATGCGAGATTTGATAAAAGCCTTTAAAGCGCTATCTGATGAAACCCGCCTTCGTATACTGAACCTGTTGCTGGAGCGTGAATGCTGCGTGTGTGAAGTCATGCAGGCGCTGGATATTTCCCAGAGCCGGGCCTCGCGCAATCTGGGCGTCTTGTATGATGCCGGATTTCTGAAATCCAGGCGTGATGGCGTGTGGATCGTTTACGATATCGACCGCGAGACATTGCGGGAATACCTGCCTCAACTGGCTAGTATAGTGAGAAAGGAATTGAAGGCGAGCAGGGAGGCAGAAGCGGACTTGGAAAGATTGAAAACTGCCGAACGGGTTGGTCCCGGATGTACAGCGTGTAGCAAGTAGTTTTTTTAACAATAATATGCGTTATTGCACATATGTAAGACAGGGATTATATGGACATATTCGTTGATATCGTTCGAGGCGGGCTTAGTGAATTTCTGGATTACATGCTGGCCCACTTCATCACCTGCCTGGTCCCGGCTTTCTTCATCGCCGGGGCGATCAGCATATTCGTATCTCAAGGGTCTATCCTTAAATACTTCGGGCCCAAAGCCAATCCGGTCCTTGCCTATGGCATTGGTTCTGTCTCCGGCGCTGTCCTGAGCGTCTGCTCCTGTACCGTACTGCCCCTTTTCGCCGGCATTTATCGGATTGGCGCCGGGCTCGGACCGGCCGTGGCCTTCCTCTATTCCGGCCCGGCGATAAACGTCCTGGCCATTGTCTGGACGGCACGTATCCTGGGATTCGAACTCGGCACCGGCCGGGTGATCGGGGCGATCCTCTTCGCATTGTTCATCGGTTACCTGATGACACGCATATTCCGCAACCACAACCTGCAGCAATCGCAGGAAGCCTTCGATTCGCTGGATACCGATTCTCAGCTTACCGGCAAACAGACGATTATCTTTATCGCTGCTCAGGTCGGTTTCCTTGTCTCGCTGGCCTGGGGATTCAAGGTCCAGCCTGAAAAAAGCTACGAAACCTGGGAACTTATCACCGATATCGGCATCGAGATGAACTGGCCGGCCATCGGCGTTACTGTATTCTTCACCATCGTTCTAGAAGAGGTCTTGCGACGCTGGTTCAACCGGGAGATGATCGACGAGTGGCTGGAATCAACGTGGTCGTTTACGAAGATGATCGCGCCGTGGCTGCTCGGCGGAATCGTCGCCGCCGGTGTGATCGGTGTGGTCCTGCCCGAGGACTGGGTGGAGCGGATGGTCGGAGGCAATAGCTTCCCGGCCAACCTGATGGCCTCGGTGGTGGGAGCGCTTTTCTATTTTGCCACCCTGACGGAAGTCCCTATTTTACGAACATTCCTCGATGCGGGGATGGGCAACGGCCCGGCGCTGGCACTACTGCTGGCCGGCCCGGCAGTCAGTTTGCCGAACATGCTGGTTTTAAGGAGCATCATGGGCTGGAAGAAGACCCTGACCTATGTCGGGCTGGTGATCGTCATGGCAACGGCCAGCGGAATCGCATTTGGCCTGATTGTTAAATAAACTCGAGGAGGTCACATATGAATATCGAAATCCTGGGGACCGGTTGTACCAAATGTCACAAACTTGAAGCGATCGTAAAAGAAGTGGTTCGTGATATGGGGATCGAAGTCCCGATCGAGAGTATCAGTGATATGAAAGAGATCATGAATTACCAGATACTGATGACACCAGGACTGGTGATCAACGGTCAGCTGATATCTTCCGGCAAGGTTCCCGGTAAAGCTGATATAACTCGGTATATTACCAATGCGCTGGCTGCCGAATAGTTTTGAAGGAGGAAAGAATGAAGAAGCGGAGCGGAGCAGCTTATGTAGTAGTGGTATTCCTGGTTGTTCTCCTGGCGCTGGGCGTACCAGCTTGCTCTGAAGAGGAAGAGAGTATATCGCCTTACTCGACACCTCAGGAGACCGGGGCAGCCCAAAAGACAACGCCCGCCACCAACGCACCGCTGACGACGTCGCTGGCGATCGATGGTGGCAGTCTGGAGGTGGTGTATTTTCATCGGGCCAACCGTTGCCACAGTTGCATTTGGGCTGAGGAGGCTACCACCAAAACGCTCAAGACCCATTTTTCAGAGGAACTGGCCAACGGGGGCATCGTTTATCAAATCGTCAATCTGCAGGATGAGTCTAATGCAGACCTGGTGGCTAAATACAAAGCGCATTCCTCGTCACTGTTCGTCAACACTATTCAAAACAATACCGATCATATCCAGGAGATCACTGGTATCTGGACCAAACTGAACCGTGATGAAGCTTTCACCAGGCTCGTTAAAACGACTATCGAGGAACAACTGGGGAATATTTAGTGGATCTGACAGAAATTATCCAGCAGGCAGCCGATGAGAGCACTGTCCCAATAATAACTGCCTTTCTACTGGGGTTACTGGCGGCTATCAGTCCCTGTCCGCTGGCTACCAATATCAGCGCCATGGCGTATATCAGCCGGGAAATAACCCGGCCCAGGCTGGTGGTGCTCTCCGGGCTACTCTACACCCTGGGCCGGATGGCCTCATATTTCTCTATCGGAGCGCTCATCATTGTCGCCGGGACACAGACGCATCACGTTTCGGACTTTCTTCAGGATACCGGGGAGCGTTTCATCGGTCCGGTGCTTATTGTGGTAGGCGTGATTATGCTGGATGTCATCAAACTACCGTTCATCCCCAGCGGCGGAAGAATCTCTTCGCTGGGGGAGAAGGTGGCTCGTCGCGGGAAACTGGGAGCCTTTCTTCTCGGGATTGTATTTGCCCTGGCTTTCTGTCCTTATACCGCCATCCTTTTCTTTGTTATACTGATGCCGCTGTCCCTGGAATCCTCCGAGGGGATCATCCTTCCGGCCTCTTTCGCTGTAGGCAGCGGCCTGCCGGTCATCGTTTTTGCCGCGCTGTTGTCTACGGGTGTTGCGAAAGTCACCCAGTGGATGAATAAAATAACCCTGGCCGAAAAGGTTATCCGCCGGATTGCAGCACTCGTTTTCATCGGGGTGGGGATATATTATGTCATACTTTGGGTTCGGCCATAATACTAGTAATTGCTTAGTTTATTACGTTTAATATGCACTAGATACACGGTATTTACCAACTATCCTTATAAAAAGAGTGAGCAGATCATTATGGAAATTGTCTATCGCCCGATAGGTTACATTCACAGTCCGTTCACCGATCTCAGGGACATGCCCATTCAGCCCGGTGGAAGGGCCGCTGCCCCCGGCACGGCCGATATCCTACCGGAATTCGTAGACGGATTGAAGGATTTGCAAGGATTCTCTCACGTGATTCTCGTTTACTACTTCCATCAATCGCGAAGGGTTGATCTTCACGTCACGCCATTCCTCGACTCGGAGGAGCGTGGCATCTTTGCGACAAGAGCACCCACCCGTCCTAATCCCATCGGGATTTCAGTGGTTGAACTGAAGCGAATCGAAGGGTCTCGTCTTCACTTCGGCAATATTGATATACTGGATAAGACGCCGCTTTTGGATATCAAACCATATGTTCCGGAATTTGATCACCCGACGGAAATTCGTATAGGATGGTTGGAAGAAGCTCGAAATAAAATGCAGGCTGCCGAATCTGATGACAGATTCACTTAGACTTAGACCGATTGCTTTAAGGTATTGATATGTGGACAATTCGATATATCATAGCCGTATTCACCGTAACGGTGATTACTGCACTCGTGGGGGCGGTTCTCTGGAACAGTGAAGAACAACAGGTGCTATCCGACGGTCTTGCCGAAACCTGCGAAGGCTGGAGCATGGGCGCGGCGGATGCGCCTGTGGTATTGAAGTCGTTCCCGGACTTTACCTGACCCGTCTGTGTGAAAAAAGAGCAGTTCGCTCTGAAAGCTCTCGAAATGTATCCGGATCAGGTTCGGTTCGAATATTGCCCTTATTCGCACTCAAAACTGGGATCAAAAATCGCTGAAGCCCTTGAAGCGGCCGGAGGTCAGGGAAAGCTCTGGGAATTGCACGATGCGTTTATAGTGAATATTCCCAGGAGCGAAATTGAAATTTACTCTCTGGCCGAGAGCGTGGGACTGGATATGGACACTTTTACCGAGGAGCTAACCAGCGGCAAATATCGGGAGACAATCGAATCCTTGATACGCGAAGCCGCGACTAAAGGAGTGACCGATGTGGCCCTCTTTGTCAACGGGAAGGAGTACCGGAAATATCCCGGCACCTTCGAGGATCTCTGCGGGGCAATCAAAGAGGAGCTTGAGCGGCTACAGGCGGGTAAGGATTGAGCAGTTTCTGGTCAGACTATCATGAAGGAGAAAAAATGAAAACAACAGGAATTATCATGCTATTGTTCATTACCCTCCTTGCGGGGCTAAGTTCTGCCTGCGGATCGGGATCACCGGATGAAGAATCATCACCAATTTCTGCAGATACAACAGCTGCCATTCCTACTGCGGCACCAACCCAAACATCATCACCTGCACTTAGTCCGAGCCCAACACCCAACGCTACGTTGAATCCTTCGCCTTCTCCAGCCTCCACCGAACCGCCTGAGTGCGAAGAGGACCGGCAGGCCATCAAAGCGGCACTGGATTCCTACTATGCCGCCAACGGGGAATGGCCGACGGTTGATGGGCAACCCGGACTTATCGTCTGGAACAAAATCATTCCAGCGTTTCTGGAGAAAGCCCCTTCGACCAGCAGTTGTAAGTGGCAGGTCAACAGCGATCCGCTGGGGGAGGTATGCCGCTCGACACACTGCTGAGGGTGCAACTGTGGGGGCACGGAGTGCCCTTAAAGATTGGAAACGCGAATGAACGTATACCATAATACCGCACTCATAACAACGGTAGAGGTCAACAGTTCATGGCAAATCAACTGAAGTCAGCGGGCAGCCGCCTTTCGTTTCTCGACCGTTTCCTTACGGCATGGATATTCCTGGCCATGATCATCGGGGTGGGGCTGGGCCACTTCATTCCCGAAGCGGCTGACGGCATCAACGACCTTTCCATAGATACCACCTCCATTCCCATCGCCATCGGGCTGATCCTCATGATGTACCCGCCGCTGGCCAAGGTTCGCTATGAGGAACTGCCGCGTGTCTTCCGCAACTGGCGCATCCTGGGGCTTTCGCTTATCCAGAATTGGCTAATCGGACCGGTGCTGATGTTCTTTCTGGCGATCCTGTTCCTGCATGTGATCTGGGACTATCCCGACTATATGGTCGGGCTTATTATGATTGGTATCGCCCGGTGCATCGCCATGGTGATCGTCTGGAACGAACTGGCCAAAGGGGATTCGGAATACGCCGCAGGTCTGGTGGCTTTCAACTCGATCTTCCAGATTCTTTTCTATTCGGTTTATGCATGGATATTCGTCACCATACTGCCGGAATACTTCGGTGTGAGTGGCGAAGAAGTCAATGTGACGATGGGGGAGATCGCTCAAAGCGTGTTCATCTATCTGGGAATACCGTTCTTCGGCGGCATCGCCACGCGGTATTTTCTCATACGGCGCAAAGGGGACGACTGGTACAGCTCGAAATTCATCCCGAGGATCAGTCCGGTAACACTGATCGCGCTGCTCTTTACAATTGTGATCATGTTCTCCCTTAAGGGTGAGTACATCGTCGACAACCCGCTCGACGTGTTGCGCATCGCCCTGCC
>CAZDMY010000067.1:9693-10432 GCA_964506405.1 uncultured Dehalococcoidia bacterium
GCGTTCTTCCTGGTGGCGGCGGCGACGGCGCTGGTGGCGGCGCACTTGCCCACCCTGTTTCAACTGACCATTCCGGGGGTCAAGTGCGTGCTCAACTTGCCGCTGCTGGTCTACTTCGTGTTAATGTTTCTGGTTTCTTTTTATATGGGGAAACGGATCGGGGCCGATTATCCGAAAACAACCACCATTGCCTTTACGGCGGCCAGCAACAACTTCGAGCTGGCAATTGCGGTGGCCATCGCGGTCTTCGGGATCGATTCGGGACAGGCGTTTGCCGCGGTGATCGGACCGCTGGTGGAAGTTCCGGTGTTGATCGGGCTGGTAAATGTCTCATTATACTTCCAGCGGAGATACTTTTTGACTAAAACTGCGGAGGGATAGTAATTATGAACAAAATTACGATCCTGTTTCTATGTACCGGGAACTCGTGCCGTAGCCAGATGGCGGAAGGCTGGACGCGGCACTTAAAAGGAGATGCTATCGATGTTCAATCAGCCGGTATTGAAGCGCACGGGATCAACCCATTTGCAGTACAGGTGATGGCGGAAGCCGGGATTGACATTTCCGGTCAATACAGCAAATCGACGAACGATTTGATTGACCAGGAATTCGATTACGTGATCACCGTCTGCTCCGACGCGGATGCCAGATGCCCGGTATTCCCGGCAAAAACCAGGGTCATTCACCACGGATTTGAGGACCCGCCCAAACTCGCAGCGTCTATGCAGACGGAAGAGGA
>CAZDMY010000068.1:0-10313 GCA_964506405.1 uncultured Dehalococcoidia bacterium
ATAACCGTAGGGTTGACAATCACGACGGGACTTGCCGCCATGTTTCCGCCTGCGATAGCCATACCGAATTCGGTACAGAACTCGGCCATACCGCGGTAGAGATCGATAATATCTTCCACCTCGGTTTCAGGCGGGATGGCGAGGGATACCAGTGCGTTCAAAGGTTCTCCCCCCATTGCCGCGATGTCGCTTGCGTTGATCGCCATTGCCTTCCATCCCAGATCTCGCCAGGAAATCAAATGACGGTTGAAATGGACCCCCTCGACCAGGATGTCGGTGGTGCCCAGTTGAATATTCTTCCGGCATTCCCAGGCGGCGGCATCATCACCTATGCCGACCATCAGCCCGGTACTTGCCCCTTTCTTATCGGCAATCTCAGCCAGCATTCGGATCAGGCCGAATTCGCCTACTTCCTTTACCTTCATCGATACCGATTATACATAGTCTTGATCGTCCCTACAACAAACAGCACTCAACACATTTCGACATTACGAAGGCAAATTGGCCTTTGGGATGTGGCTATTATATAATGGAGGCCGAAGCTGGCAGGAAAGCATCAAATGCGAAAGAAACATATTATCGCCGGGGTGATCGTTTGTGCCGCCCTGATGGTTATCCTCATCCAGGGGCTGAGCGGTTGCTCGGTGAAATCATATACTGTCAGTGAATTGCTGAACAAGGCTGATGCCACCTATGGCAAGACGGTTCAGGTAAGAGGGGAGGTGGCGCAAGGAAGCCTGTTACGGCATGAGGATGCCATGCGGCTGGATTTTATTCTGGTTGATGAGAACGGTGTCGATCGCCTGCCGGTTACTTATTGTGATGCCGAACCGGATGATTTTCGTGAAGGCAGGGGTGTGGTTGTGAAAGGAGAACTCGCTTCGGACGGAACATTTACCGCGATTGAGGTGCTTACCAGTTGCGCCTCAAAATACGTGCCGGAGGAATAGGGATGTTGAATGATGCTGAATTTGAAATGAAGCGGGAGCGGTTGTTCCATCATCTGGCGCTACGGATTCGGGATGAACGGGTAGTGGAAGCGATGGAGCGCGTCCCACGCGAACGTTTCATACCCCCGGAGGCCAGGGATGCGGCGTACGACGATAATCCGTTGCCCATTGGTAAGGGCCAGACGATATCACAGCCGTATATAATCGCGCTGATGACCGAGGCACTTTCACTCACCGGCACCGAACTGGTTCTGGAAATCGGCACCGGCAGCGGATACCAGGCGGCCATACTGGCCCTGCTGGCGCGAAAAGTCATCAGTGTCGAACGGCATCCGGAGCTTATCGAAAGCGCCCGCAGATCGTTGGATGATCTGGGCTACGATAACATCGAGATTCACCAGGCGAAGAACGGCCTCGGCTGGCCCGAAGAGGCCCCTTACGATGGCATCATCGTAACGGCCGCGGCCCCGGAAGTGCCGCAAGCCCTTATCGATCAACTTGATATGAAAGGGCGGCTGGTTATTCCTGTGGGTGGTCGGTACGAACAGACTTTGTTGAGGATTACACGGGAGCGATGGGGTGTCAGCACCGAGAATCTTGGCGGCTGCCGGTTCGTTCCTTTGATTGGCGAAGATGCGTGGATGGGCGAGGTATGAACTCCGGTTCACTTCCGGCCGGCCTCAGAAAGTGAACGGGACAGCGCCTCGATAAGGATTGAATCCTGTTCAGGCATTACGGTTCGCGGGTCAAGCGCTATGGTATTTTTCTCAAGGCGGCCGATGACCGGAACAGGCTGCTTGCGAAGTCTGAGGGCGAAATCCTGGACTTTCCCTTTTGGCTGAATTGTTACCAGTTTAGTGGGAAGAGTCCCACCCGGAAGGCTTCCGCCTCCGACTGTGGATTCCCCGTCGATGATCCGGGCATCATATCCTATTTCCCCTACCCATTCATTTGCCCGCGTTTCGATTTCCGGCACTGTCATCGCGATCATACGCCATACGGGGACCTTCACGATTGCCTCCCCCTTCAGGTAGTGGATCAGTGTGGCAGAAAGGGCTGCGAGCCGCGTCTTGTCGACACGAACCGCGCGTGCCAGAGGGTGTTTTTTCAGTTTAGAGATAAGATCTCCGCGTCCAACAATAATCCCGGCCTGTGGCCCGCCCAGTAATTTGTCGCCGGAGAACATTGCTAATGCAGCGCCGGCAGCGATGCTGTCCTGAACCCGCGGTTCGGGAGCAAGTCCGAAGGCAGTGGTATCCAGCAGGCAGCCGCTGCCAAGGTCATCCAGTACAGCGATATCGGTTCGTTTCCCCAATTCACCCAACTCAAGGATGCCCACCTCTTCAGAGAATCCAACCAGTTTGAAGTTACTGGAATGAACACGCAGGAGCGCGGCCGTTCTCGAAGTTATCGCCTCTGAGTAATCGGAAACATATGTCTTGTTGGTTGTACCGACCTCTACCAGTTTGGCACCACTCTGCCGCATAACATCCGGTATGCGGAATTTCCCCCCGATCTCAACGGCATGTCCGCGTGAAACGATCACTTCCTTTCGTTTGGCCAGAGCAGTAAGGGCCAGCAGTACAGCGGATGCGTTATTGTTTACTACAAGTGCATCCTCGGCCCCGGTTAGTAGACATAACAAATGATCGACATGGATGTTGCGCGAACCCCTCTTACCGCTTTCAAGGTCGATTTCCAGATTAGAAAAACCCAGCGATGCGGCGTTCATGGCCGCAATAGATTCGGCACTTAAGGGTGCCCTGCCTAGATTGGTATGGATGATAACGCCGGTAGCATTTATCAGGGGGTGGGGCGAAATAATCCCCAGGGATACAATCCGTTCGGTTATGGCTCCGACGACTTCTTCAAAGGCAGGCACGTCATGCCCGTCTTTCAATGCGGACCTGAGTCTCTCGATCTCCTGACGGGCAGCGGCAACGATTGTCTCGTGAGAGTACTGCCCTTTCAGCGATGAAACTTGTGATGAAGAGATCACTTTATCGATACCCGGCAGGCGGCGCAGGTGGTTATCGCTCGTCATACGCTGGCATTGTACTTTATTGAGGAGTGCGTTTGCAACCAGTCGATAAAATATGTGACAATGGTTGCGGGCAGAACCGATTCCGCGGCACCTGTTCAGGGTTGACACCGATAACCGGTTGATATATTGTACTCCTGAAGTCGGGGCTTTTCTATTCCGTTACATATTCAATAAAGCGAGGCGAGCATGATTATTGTTGGAGAAAAGATCAATACCAGTCGCAAACCTGTTCGAGAGGCGGTCGAGAAAAAGGATACGGAATACATCATCAGTGTGGCCAGAGAACAGGTGGATGCCGGAGCTGATTACATTGATGTGAATGCTGGTACATTTGTCAACAATGAAGTGGAAATGCTTTGCTGGCTGGTCGAGACTGTTCAAGGGGCGGTTGATATACCCTTATGCCTCGACAGCCCGGATCCGAAAGCGCTCTCTGAGGCAATAAAGTTACATAAGGGCGAGCCAATGATCAACTCCATATCGATGGAGGCAGACAGGCTGGAGCGGCTATTACCTGTTGTCTCCTCCCATCCCTGCCGAGTGATCGCCCTGTGTATGGCTCAAGCCTCCATGCCGACCACTGTGCAGGAGCGCTTCGAGGTGGCATCCGACCTCATTGGCAAACTTACGGGCAACGGGGTTCCTCTGGAGAAAATCCATGTCGATCCGTTGATTCAACCCATTTCCGTCGATACAAATATGGGACTGGCTGCGCTCGGCGCGATACAAAGAATAATGAAGGAATTTGAAGGGGTGAACACTATTTGCGGCCTTTCCAACATCTCTTTCGGGCTCCCCCGTCGCCACCTTATAAACCGGAACTTTCTGGCGCTGGCCATGTCTTACGGGCTCAATGGCGCTATTCTGGATCCGAACGATATCAGGCTGATGTCGACGCTGGTAACGGTCGACATGCTTCTGGGCAATGATCTTTATTGCGAGAAATATATTGAGGCCTATCATCAGGGTATTCTTGGCAGTTCATAAAGACTCAGGTTGTTAAAATAAAGGACGAGAGGGGGTAAACGATGAGCGATTTTCAGGCACTTGTCCAGGCGGTCCATAAAGGGGATATTGCAACGGCAGTTGCGGAAACCCAGAAGGCGCTCGATTCCGGCGTTTCTGTCGATGAGATTCTGAATAACGGCCTCATTGCCACCATGGACGAAGTAGGCGAAAATTTTTCAAAAGGGACTATTTTCGTCCCTCAAATGCTTCGGTCCGCCAAGACGATGCAGGAATGCATGAAGCTCCTGCAGCCGTTATTCAAGGATGGTGGTGTCAGTACTAAAGGCAAGGTGCTCATTGGCACTGTCAAGGGCGATTTGCATGATATCGGCAAAAATCTTGTTTCCATGATGCTTGAGGGGGCCGGTTTTACCATCACCGATCTGGGAGTGGATGTGCCGCCGGAGAAATTCGTCCAGAAGATACAGGAGGTAGACCCGGATATTCTGGCCATGTCGGCGTTGCTTTCAACGACGATGCCTTCTATGCCGCTTACAATTGAGGCGATAAAGAACGCCGGCGTGAGAGATAAAGTCAAGATCATGATTGGTGGCGCGCCCGTGACCCAGAAGTACGCGGATGAGATTCAGGCCGATGCCTATGCTTCCGATGCCGGTTCGGCTGTTAACAAAGCCAAAAGCCTGTTAGGGGTTTCATAGCCGAAAAAACCTTCAAGATTCCTTTGGGGTTGAATCGATTCCATGGGAAATACTGTGGATTGCCGCAGTGATCCGAGAAGTCCCTTTTGTCATGCTGTTGTTCATTCAAGAAAGGATGGATTACCGAATGGGAGAGCGAGGGCGATTGCAATCGAATCTGCATTCAGTCTGTTTGAAGGAAGCGTGACCGATCATTTTACTGAAGGGAGGTAAAACGTGAAACCGATCGAAATTCCCACATATCAACCCAGATTGAAAGTCCTGAACCGGGAACAGGTCCTGGCTATTCACACCGCTGCGCTGGAAATACTGGAGAAAACCGGATTAAAGATGGAGCACCCGGGTGTCAGGCAGATGCTGCTTGATGCCGGTTGCAGAGATGCCGGCAATGACTGGCTGAGAATGCCTCCCCATCTCCCCGAACAAGCAATCAGATCAGCTCCCCGCCAGATCGCACTCTATGATCAATTGGGCAACAAGGCAATGCCGCTGGTGGATGGCAACCCTTTCTATGGTACGGGCTCCGATACGACATTTACCCTGGATCTGGAGACAGGCCAGCGGCGCCGGACGGTACTCCAGGATACTGCTAATTTTGCCAGACTGGTGGACGGACTGGAGAATATATCGTTTCTGATGTCAATGTCGAATCCGGAAGACGTCCCGGTGGACAATATATACGTTTATGCGTTTGCTGAAATGGTCAGGAACAACAATAAGCCTATTTGCTTTATTGCGGACAGCGGGAGGGATATCGCCAAAATCCATCGGATCGCCTGTGCGATTGCCGGTGGCGAGGAAGAACTTCGGCGCAAACCGTTTTTGCTCAACTATTCTGAGGCGATCAGTCCACTGCGGTTTCCTGAGAACGTAATGGAAAAGCTGGTATTCTGTGCCGAGAAAGGCATTCCTATTTGTCTGCCTTCCGGCTCCAATGCCGGGGGCGGGGCTCCGATAACCCTTGCCGGGGCTATGGCCCTGGGTATTGCGGAAAACCTGGCCGGACTGGTTATTCATCAACTGGCTGGAAAAGGATCTCCGTTCCTCTTCGGTCCGAATGTCAGTACGCTGGATATGAAAGGCACCATCGTTTCATATGGGTGTCCTGAATGGAGCCTTACCCAGGCGGCGCTGGCGGATATGCGCGACGAGTTTTATGGTTTACCGGTTTGGGCATATGCCGGTTCCTCCGATTCTAAAGTAATGGATGCTCAGGCAGGTGCCGAATCGATGTTCTCCATTGTTACTTCCATGCTTTCGCGCTGCAATTTGATACATGACGTCGGCTATCTGGAATATGGGGGAATATCGTCGCTGGAAATGGTTGTCATGGCCAACGAACTTATAGCCATGAGCCGCTTTTTCATCGGCGGTATTCCGGTAAACGAAAACACTCTGGCGCTGGAGGCTATCCGCCGGGTAGGCACTGAACCCGGTTCCATGTTCCTTACAGATGACCACACATTTGAGAACTTCATGGAAGCTCAGTTCCTGCCCGTACTGTTGGACCGGGCAAGATATGACAACTGGGAGGCAGCAGGGGCGCAGAACCTCTATCAACGTTGCAACGATGAAGCCAGGAGGATCCTGAATGAACATCAGGTGATTCCCAAATCGGAGACTGTACTGGCCGAAATCGAAAAAATTGTCAAAGGCTGAATATAGTTATGGGATTGAACGGACCCTGGTATCAACCGCTTCGATCGGAAGACATCCAGAAAATCGATGTGACGGGTCGCCGGATACTGGCTGAAGTCGGAATACACGTTCTCGATGATGAATATATTCGGAAGTTTGAATCAGCCGGTGCCCGTGTTGATCGGGATATTCAACGCGTGTTTTTCGAGCCGTCCTTTCTGGACGAATTCGTGAGCAAAGCGCCTGCTCAATTTACCCTTTATTCTCGAGATGGCAAAAACGATCTGCACATGGGTACGGGTAATACCTATTTCGGCAACGGCGGACGCGTTTTCCGGATCCTGGATATGCGAACCGGCGGTTACCGCTACACTCTGCTTCGAGACGTATCCAATACCGCGATCCTCGTTGACCATCTGGATTATCTCCGCTTCTACATCATTGCCTGCCAGGCCCACGATCTGAGCCCGGAATCCTACCACCTGAATGACTTTTTCCGTGCGTTTCTGCACACTACCAAGCATGTGATGGGCGGATGTGATGATCTGGAAGGTGCCCGCCAGTTATGGGAGCTTGCTTCTACGATTGCAGGGGATGCGGACAAACTGCGGGAAAGGCCCTTTGTTTCGGTGATCACCAATGTGATCAGCCCTCTGACCATCGATAGCAAGGTTCTTCAAATACTTGATTATTGCACCGAGCGAGGTATTCCGGTCACGTGCGCACCGGCTCCAATTGCGGGTGCGACCGCTCCGGCAACGCTGGCCGGGACGTTATCTCAGTTGCATGCTGAGGCACTCGCCGGTGTGGCTGTGGTGCAGATGCTCCATCCCGGCTCGCCGGTACTTTACGGTGCTGTTCCCACCGCCATGGATTTGCGTACGATGGAGTACACCATGGGGACCGCGGAAATGGGTATGATGAACGCTGCTGCGGTGCAACTGGCTAAGTTATACAGACTGCCGATATATGCATCAGCAGGACTAACTGAAGCCAAAAGGCCCGATATCCAGGCTGGATTCGAAAAGCTGTTTTCGAATTTGACGGTTGCCATGACGGGGGCTGATTATATTCACCTCGCTGCCGGAATGCTGGATTCCGGTAATTCAATTGCCTATGAGCAGTATGTCATTGATGATGAGATTATCGGCATGATTCACCGGATCATGAGGGGTATAGAAATTAATGAAGAGACCCTTGCACTAGATGTTATTGAACATGTGGGCCCGGGAGGGAACTACGTGATGGAAGACCACACTGTGGACCACATGATGGAGGAGTTTTTCTACCCTTCATTGAGCGTACGGTGTAATTTTGATAACTGGGAGGAAAGGGGACGCCCGGACATGCTGAAACGCGCCCATAGAATGGTTCAGACCACGCTTACGGAAGGGCGACGGGGTAGATTGGATGAAGCGGTGGTTCAAGAGATAAAGCAGAAGTTCCCTGAAATTATCAATATATGATAATACTTGAGCAGCCGCTGCAAACGAAACAGTCCCGGGTTGTGCTCAGACAGGTTGTTACTTACAGTAAAACCCGCCAAAATCGCTAAAACGTAATCGATCAGTGAATGGTGCATTCCCGCGGTTTTTGCAACATAGAGAAAGCTAAGATAACTGGTTTTGAATTAATTGATGCCCTTATTCGGTAAATGTTATGGGGAAGAAAAAGAAGAAGAATCCGGAGATCGTGCGTATAATCGCATGTGGTGTCTTCAAACCGGCACTCGAACACCTTAAGGTGGAAGAGCGGTATCCGAATGTACGCATAACCTATTTGGAATCCAATCTGCACGTACGGCCACAGGAATTGCAGGAAAAGCTGTTGCAGCAGTTCGAGGCAGCAGAACAGGCTGGTGAGAGGGCAATCTGCCTGTACGGTAATTGCATCGCAGGTATAAATGACCTCTGTGAAGAACACGGCGTCCTTAAGGTGCCCGGAGAATTCTGCCACGATATCCTGCTTGGGCCTGAAAGATTCCAACAGTTTATCGAGGAAACCGCCGGCACGTATTTTATGGAACAGGAGATCATAGACAATTTCGATATGCATTGCAGGGAACCGCTGGAACTCGATGATGAAGTGATGAGGCGATACTGTTTTGAGCATTATAAGCGCGTTATGTATGTTCGTCAGCCTTCCGATCGCAGCCTTACCAGGCGGGTGAGTGAGATAGCTGATTTCCTGGAACTTGAACTGGAAATCCAGGATGCAGACTATTCATACCTGGAGAAAAATATTACTGACCTGATGGAACGATGATAGTGTTATCGAGGTATGCCGGATGACTATGAAGAGGACTCCCACGAAAAAGGCCGTAAAAGCTCAAACAACCCAAAGGGCAGCGCCGAAGCGTAAAACCAAGTATGTTTCTCTGAATGTTCTCCCGGACGATCTATGGTTAAAGGTTACACGGGGTACGACCATCTACGATGCGCTGAGAAAATCAGACGCTCAAGTCGAAGGGGATTGCGGCGGTCTGGGCAAGTGCGGTAAATGTAAGGTCAGGGTATTAACCTCTATCGAGCCGCCTTCTGAAGAAGAGAAGGACTTTCTGACTGAAAGTGAAATCAACCAGGGAATCCGGCTCGCCTGCCGTACGCCAATCCACGAAGATATGGTTATTCATACCGGGGAGTCCGGTGCCAGTGAAGAGTATTTCCAGATACTTAAAACCGGAGAACGCCCGCTTTTTCAACTGGATCCACTCGTCAACAAACGTCCGGTGACATTGCCGGCAACCCCCCTGGAGGACGGTATTTCCAATCTCGATCGCATAAAACTGGCAATGGGCAGTGAGTACCCGGATCTTGAAGCATCTTTTCATTGCCTTCGCAACCTGCCGCAACGAATGCAAGAGACCGGTTCGCTGGGCACTGCCGTGATGCATAACAATCGATTGCTGGATTGGCAAAGCTGGGAAAAGGGACAGAGCAATTTTGGGTTAACCTTTGATGTGGGTACAACGACCCTGGTCGGCAAGCTGATCAATTTGATGGACGGTAGTGAGGTGGCGGCAGTTTCACGGTTGAATTCACAGAGCCGGCACGGAACCAATGTGTTAAGCAGGCTCCAATTTGTCAGCGAGCATGCACAGGGTCTGGAGTATATGCACACTCTTCTCATGAACGACTTGAGCCGTATCACGCGGCGGCTTCTTGAGGTGGGAGGTATCGAATCGGACGATGTATTTGCCGTCACCGTAGCGGGGAACACAACAATGCAGCATTTGTTTCTCGGGCTGAATCCGCTCGGCATTGCTGAAGCGCCGTTTTCACCGGTCTTAACCGATGGTTTGGTGGTTAAACCCGCAGACGTCGGTTTGCAAGTACACCCTGAAGCAGTCATTGCGGTGATGCCGGTGCGATCCGGTTATATCGGCGGCGATCTTATCAGTGTGATACTTGCCTCCGGAGCGGCCGAACAGGATAATGAAATGATCCTGGGCCTGGACATCGGCACCAATGGGGAAATATTCCTGGGAAATCGAAAAAAGATCCTTTCTTGCTCAGCGGCCGCAGGGCCGGCACTCGAGGGTGCTCGAATTTCACATGGGATGATTGCCAAAGACGGAGCGATCGAAGCTGTCGGCTATGAAAAGGGGAGATTCTACCTCAGAGATGTTGGTAACGTCCCGCCCAAGGGCTTGTGTGGCAGTGGCCTGGTCGATCTCGTCTCCGTTCTCCTGCAGGTGGGCATTATCGATTATGAGGGGCTCATTACGCCCCCCAGATACCGGATTGCTGAACCCTTGCGAAACAGCGTTGTCGAACGGAATGGTGTATATGATTTCCTGATCGCAACCGAAGAGCAGAGTTTCGATAAACAGGCCATTTATCTCACGCAGATGGATGTTCGGGAGTTGCAGCTCGCCAAGGCGGCGATTGCCGCCGGGATCGATATGCTAATGGATGAAATGGGCATTACCGTTGCCGATATCGATCACGTTTATCTGGCAGGGGCGCTTGGCAACTACGTCAATCCCCACAGTGCAATACGAATCGGGCTCCT
>CAZDMY010000069.1:0-10305 GCA_964506405.1 uncultured Dehalococcoidia bacterium
CTGATCGGTAGAGTGGTCAATTCGCTTGGCCAGCCACTGGATGGTAAGGGACCGATCGCAGCCAGTAAAACACGCCCCGTTGAGCGCGTTGCACCTAACGTTGTTTACCGGGAATCGGTAGATACGCCGGTTCAAACGGGTATCAAGACAGTAGATGCCATGGTACCGATCGGCCGAGGCCAGCGCGAGTTGATTATCGGTGACCGAGCTACGGGTAAATCCGCTATCGCCATTGATGCAATTATTAATCAGAAGGGCGGGGACCTGATCTGTATCTATGTAGCTATCGGCCAGAAAACTTCCAAAGTGGCTCAGGTGATTGGAACTCTGGAAAAATATGGCGCTATGGACCATACCATTGTCGTGGCAGCCAACTCCGCAGAAGCGGCCCCGTTGCAGTATTTAGCCCCGTATGCCGGTTGTGCCATGGGTGAAGAATTCATGGATAACGGAAAGGACGCTCTGATCATTTATGATGATCTAACGAAGCACGCCTGGGCCTATCGACAAATGTCATTACTGCTCCAGCGTCCACCGGGACGGGAAGCTTATCCGGGTGATGTTTTCTATCTGCACAGCCGCTTGCTTGAACGAGCTGCCAAGTATGACAAGGGCAGCGGCGGCGGATCTTTGACCGCGCTTCCGATCATCGAAACACAGGCAGCTGATATCTCCGCCTATATTCCAACCAATGTAATTTCAATTACCGACGGGCAGATATATCTGGAAGCCGATCTATTCAACGCGGGTATTCGTCCGGCAATGAACGTCGGCCTTTCCGTTTCACGTGTGGGAGGTGCCGCTCAGACCAAAGCCATGAAGCAGGTGGCCGGCACAATGCGCCTCGACCTGGCCCAGTACCGGGAATTACAGGCATTTGCCCAGTTCGGAACAAGCGATCTTGATAAGGCTACTAAGAGACAGCTCGAACGTGGACAGCGCACGGTTGAAATGTTGAAGCAGGGACAATATGAACCGATAGCGCTGGCAGAACAAGTGGCAGTGCTTTTTGCTGTAACTGAAGGGTATCTCGACGATGTTCCGGTGGAAAAAATGAAGGAATTTGAATCGGAATTCATTCGGTATATGGAGACAAACAGAGCGGACATCCTGCAGGCAATAAACTCCGAAAAAGCGATTTCGGATAGTAACCGGGATGCTCTGGGCAAGGCCATCGAAGATTTCAAGAAGACGATGGCAATATAGCAAACTCAAAGAGATAGACAATGGCCAATATTCGTGAGATAAAAAAGCGTATCAACAGTGTAAAGAACACTGCCAAGATCACCAAGGCAATGGAGATGGTTGCGGCTTCGAAAATGAGGAAGGCCCAGGAACGGGCTTTGCAAGCCAGGCCATATGCTGAGAAACTCATGGAAGTAATGGCCGATCTCGCGGCTCAGCCGATCGGGGCTGAGGCTTCACATCCCTTACTCGAAGCCAGGGAAGTGAAAAAAGTAACTGTGGTGCTGATGACTTCGGACAAGGGACTTTGTGGCGGCTTAAATGCAAATATGAACAAGATGGTGGGTAATTATGTCCTTGGATCGGATACCCCAACAAGCATCATAGCTGTCGGAAAGAAGGGGCTGGAGTTTATGTCCCGTGCCGGCACGGAAATTCGAGCGCAATTTACTGAGATGGGTGACCGTCCTTACGTTGATGAAGCATTACCGGTCGCCCGTATCGTGGTTGATGATTATGTCAACGGGGACGTCGATCAGGTGTTTGTGGCATATCCCAAATTCCGATCTACGGCAATCCAGGAACCGGTTATGGAACAATTATTACCGATCGAACCGGCTGATCTGCCGGCCGCCAGTAATGTCGAGTATATCTATGAACCGGACCCTGCTACAGTACTGAACCAGCTTTTACCACGGTATGTGGAAATGGAGATCTTCGATGCGCTCCTGGAGACAATTGCCAGCGAGCAATCCGCAAGAATGGTGGCTATGCGTAATGCCACAGATGCGGCTCTCGAAATGATCGACATACTGACGCTCAAATACAACAAGGCGCGCCAGGAATCCATCACCACCGAACTGCTGGATATCACTGCAGGTGCTCTGGCAGTAAAGAAGTAACAAGAGTGGAACCAAGGAGGCTTTGAAATGGCCAACGGAAAAATCGTACAGGTATTAGGAACCGTAGTTGACTGCGAGTTCCCGGCGGATTCACTGCCGGCGCTATTCAATGCGATTCAAATCGATAACGCCGGAGAGAAAATAACCCTGGAAGTGCAGCAGCATGTCGGAAACAACTGGGTCCGTTGCCTGTCGTTTTCACCTACCGATGGTTTACAGCGGGGCATGGAAGCTGTTGATACCGGGCAGCCAATTTCAGTCCCTGTCGGACCAGCCACTTTGGGACGGCTGTTTGATGTTACCGGTACAGTACTTGATAACCTTGGCCCCGTCGAGGCGCAGGAGAAATGGCCTATCCACCGTGTTCCCCCGCCACTGAGCGAACAGGAAACGTCAGCCCAGATGCTGGAAACCGGCATTAAGGTCATCGACCTCATCACGCCGTTCAGCCGAGGTGGGAAGATCGGTGCCTACGGGGGTGCCGGTGTAGGAAAGACAGTAGTTATCCTCGAGCTCATCCGAAACATCGCGACCGAGCATGGTGGATACTCGGTGTTCGCCGGCGTCGGCGAGCGGTCCCGAGAAGGCAACGACCTCTGGAACGAAATGAAGGAATCCGGAGTTATCAGCAAGACCATGATGGTGTTCGGCCAGATGAATGAGCCTCCGGGTTGCAGGCTTCGGATTGCGCTTACCGGGCTTACCATGGCAGAATATTTCCGTGATGTGGAAGGACAGGATGTGCTGATGTTCATCGACAACATTTATCGATACATCCTGGCCGGTATGGAAGTTTCCGCACTTCTCGGCCGCATGCCCTCCGCGGTAGGATACCAGCCGACATTAGGCACAGAAATGGGTGACCTTGAGGAACGAATTACCACCACCAAAAAGGGCTCCATCACGTCCTTCCAGGCGATTTACGTGCCCGCGGACGACTACACTGACCCCGGTATTGTAACCACGTTCGGCCACCTTGATGGTGTCATTTCGCTTGAACGTGCCATTGCCGAAAAGGGAATCTATCCGGCTGTCGACCCGCTTACGTCCACCTCACGAATTCTGGATCCGCAAGTCGTCGGCCAGGAGCATTATGACACGGCACGCGGCGTCCAGAGTGTGCTTCAGCGCTATAAGGAACTACAGGACATCATCGCTATTCTGGGTCTGGAAGAGCTTTCGGAAGATGATAAGGCCACGGTGTCTCGCGCACGAAAGATCGAACGGTTCCTTTCACAACCCTTCTTTGTGGCGGAACAGTTTACCGGCCGGGAAGGCAAGTACGTGTCCACGGCAGATACTGTCAGGAGTTTTAAGGAAATTCTCGAAGGGAAGCACGACGACCTGCCCGAACAGGCTTTCTACATGAAGGGCAGCATCGATGAAGTTGTCGCAGCCGCGGCACAGATGAATGAATAAAGGATTTTCACATGGGCAAACTTCAGTTTGAGATCGTGACAGCGGAACGGGTCGTCCACTCGGACGAAGTGGATTTACTCGTTGTGCCCGGTGTTGAAGGAGAAATGGCCATCCTGCCAAGCCACGCACCATTGATGACCATGCTTCAACCTGGAGAACTTATCGTACGAAAAGGCGCGGAAGATAGTTCAATCTTTGTCAGTGGCGGTTTCTTTGAACTGATGAATGATAAGGTCACTATCCTCGCTGATTCAGCTGAACGTGCTGAGGAAATCGACCTGGCCCGTGCCGAAGAGGCTAAGAGGCGTGCCGAGGAGAGAATGGAATTGCGAACGCAGGCCGATGTCGATGCGGCTCGTGCCGAGGCGGCACTCAGGCGCTCGTTGATACGCTTGAAGGTCCTGGAGCGTTCCAGGGCTCGAAGAGGCTCCAGACAATCGCGGTAAGAACAAGACCATCTACAGGCATTTTCAAGAAAAGGCAGGGTTCAAAGGCTCTGCCTTTTTTTATCGCCATCGCCAGAAGGCAGGGGTCAGCAAAGCCAGAACGGTAAGGATCTCGAGCCTGCCGACCAGCATGCAGATCATAAGCACCACCTTCCCTGGTGCAGAAATTACCGAATAATTCTCAGCAGGACCAATAACTCCTAATCCGGGACCGATGTTGCTGATGCAGGCAATCACAGAGGACACTGCTGTAGTCGTATCACCCTCGAGGGTAGCTATGATCAGCGTTCCGATAAAACCGAAGGCCAGATAGAGAACTGTGAATCCGATGATCCTCGACATGATCCTTTCGGGCATTACCTTTCCTTCTATACGAAGCGGTATAATTGCCCTTGGATTAAATGCCATCAATACTTGCCGGAAGGCGTACTTGAACAACACAACCGCACGCACAACCTTCAGTCCCCCTGCGGTGGAGCCGGCCGATCCGCCGATAACCATTAATGCCATCAGGGCTATCCGTGAAAACGCGGGCCATTTATCATAATCAGAGATAGCAAATCCTGTGGTGGTCTGAACAGATACCCCGTTGAAAGCCGCTTCCTCGGCTGCTTTCGCGATAGAATAGCTGGCGTTCATAACCAGGTCAACTGCAATCAGAAAAGCGCCAACTACGATGAGAAACGTATACAACCGGAACTCAGTATTGGCCAGAAGGGTACGCAAAGATCGTCTCCATAGAAGAGCATAATAAAGGGCAAAGCTGATACCTCCCATAAACATGAAGCAGATGATTATTGTATTCACGACCCAGCTATCATATGCACCAACGCTAAGATCGCGTGGTGAGAATCCGCCTGTGGACATAGTGCTGAAGGTATGGCAGAGGGAATCAAAAATGGACATCTGCCCCACTAATACCAGCAAAGCCAATTCCACTGCCGATAGTCCGACGTATAGAATCCAGATGGTTCGGGAGGTATCGCGAATATGGGTTTTGAGCCGATGAACCTCCGGCCCGGGGGCTTCAGCCTCGAACAGATAGGCGGTACCCATACCTAGCAAGGGAAACAAAGCTACGAACAGAACGATGATCCCCATTCCTCCCAGCCACTGAGTGAAGCTCCGCCATAAAAGTATCCCGTGGGGTTCGCCCTCGATACTGGTTAAGACCGACGCTCCGGTTGTAGTGAACCCGGAGATCGACTCAAAGAAGCAATCGAGAAAATTCGGGAATGTTCCATACAGTTGATACGGCAACGCACCAAATACAGAGGCGAGAATGTACGATAGAGTCACGAAGGCGAGGGCTTCACGGCGAGTGATGGTTATACCTTTTGCACCGGGTGTAACCAGATATAGCAACAGGCCGGTCCCGGTGGTTGCGGCTAGTGAAATACCAAAGGCAAATGCATCCGAATCTCCATGCGCCAGGCTGAAACCAAGCGGAAGAAACATGCACAGCCCAATTCCCACTAATAGCAGGGCCGCATAATGGAGAACAACTGAGAGCCTCATTTGCGCTTAAATATTTTCTCGGCGTTGAGCATATCCTGCTGAAGGCCGACAAGGATTATCCGGTCCCCATCCTGAATAGAATCAGCCTCTTCGGGGATGATCACCTTTCCACTTCTTACTATGGCCCTCACGGCAACGTTTCCCGGCAGTTTCATCTGCTCCAGGGTCTTCCCCAGAACGGGAGTATCCGAGTTGATCGGCATCTCAACCGCCTCGGCTGCACCACCGGCAAGCGTGACTACCGAGCGCACACCGGGTTCCCTGATGAAACGGACAAAAGCATTATTGGCCAGCATCAGCGGTGATACGACAATATCCACTCCAATAGTTTCGGCAAGACTAATATATTCCTGCCGGTTGACTACCGCCAGGCTGCGACGCGTCCCCAGTTTTTTGGCCAGCAAGCTGATCAGTATGTTCAACTCATCTCGTTCTATTGCTGCCACAAAAGCATCACAGGAATGAACCCCTTCTTCTCTCAGGTTCTCTTCGCTGGTAAACTCCGTTTGGATCACCTCTGTCTTTTCCAGTTTCCTGGATATCTCCAAACATCGGTCCTTGTTTGGTTCAATGATCTTAACATTCGCTCCCAGCTTGCCCAATCCCTCCGCCAGGTACACCCCTATGGAACTCCCGCCGGCGATGATTACATTTCGAGCGGGCTTCTTGGGCTGGCTGAACAGGTTTCCAATGGAATCCATATGTCGTTTCGCGCTGACTACGTAGATATGGTCTCCAAGCCGAAGTACGTCGTCCGGATTGGGGATAAAGATGTTCGCCTCCCTGACTACAAATGAGATCTTGCCCGGATTTGGGAAAACAATGTCCTTAATCGGAATACCGGTGATTTCCTCTTTTTCCAGCGAGAACTCGGCAATTTGCACCAAATCATCTGACAAATTTTGTGTCGGCGTAACAAACAGGCTTGAGAGCGTATCCAGTATATGTTCCGATGCCAGGTGCTCCGGGTTAATAAGGAGATCCACCCCGATCTTCTTGGGACGAACCACTCGTCGGGTACCGGTCGGTGATTTTGAAGGCGGTAGAAAATACCCAGGGTATTCCGGGTTTTGAATCCTGGCGACCGTTCGCTTAGCGCCAAGTTCCTTAGCGATAAAGCAGGTAATGACATTTTTTTCGTCATTCCGGCCGGCGGCAACTATCATATCAGCCTGTCCAACATCTGCTTCTGCCAGGACCTTGGGATTGATCCCGCTTCCCTGGATAGTCCGCACATCCAGCCGCAGGCTGATATTATCCAGCGCAGATTCCGACTGATCAATAATGGTGACATCATGCCCCTGTTTGACGAGCATGGCCGCAATGCGTGAGGCGATAATCCCGGCACTTACAATGATAACGTTCATTTGCGCCTTCTAAACCAGAAGCCGATTTTACGTATGATCCGGGGCAGCCTTATCCTTCGATTATGTTTGTGTGGTATCCTTACCACCTCCCTGCCCGATCGAGGTAAAGCAGGTTTTCTGGTGTCCATCTTTGATTTCTCATCCTGGGATCTGGCCGAAGATCCGGAAGCTTCGGCTATGAGACGCCTTCGTTCCTTCTCTTTCTGAATCGTGTTTTCGATTTCGGCAATTGCAGAATCAATTTGATTCCGGCGACTCACGATAACATGGTCAAAGGAATACTGGCTCTGCATCTCTTCGCGAGCCGTCTTGAGACGACGTTCCAGGTTGGATTCGGTTTCCGTCTTACGCGCTATAAGTCGCCTTTCAAGCTCCTTCATGGTGGGCGGTGTAATAAAAATGGATACCGCTTCGGGTTCCAGGCGCTTGATAGTGGTGGCACCCTGCACATCCACCTTGACGATTACGTCCTTACCATCAACCAGGGCTTCCTTAACCGTTTTCCTGGGAACCCCGTAGAGATTCCCGTATACATTGGCCCATTCCAGGAATTCTCCGTTGGCAATCATTTTCTCGAATTCAGCCCGGTCGGTAAAATGGTAATCAACCCCATCGACTTCCCCCGGCCGTTGTGGCCGGCTGGTCGCCGTGACTGAATAATAGTAGGGTAAGCCCATCTCTTTCATCCTGATCAAAATGGCATCTTTCCCCACGCCGGAGGGTCCGGAGATGATGACAAGGAGGGGACGCAAATCCTGAATACTCATATATACAATTCCTCAATTCTAAGCAGCAAATGTTTGGAATTCAAAGATTCGTACCTGCATTTTATCCATAAAGTTTTTTCAGGTCGTTCCAGAATTCGGGATAAGAGACCTCCACCGCCTCGGAGTTACCGATAATGGTTTCTCCCTCAGCGATTAATCCCGCCACCGCCAGCGTCATGGCCAGACGATGATCGCCGTGACTATCACATCGATTTCCAACCAATTTTGATATACCGTGAATGATCAGTCCGTCCTCACGTTCATCTATATCAGCACCCATCCTGCTTAGTTCTGTCGCGGTATTATGGATGCGGTCCGATTCCTTTACGCGTAGTTCGGCAGCATCTCGAATGACGGTCGTGCCCTCTGCCTGGGAAGCTGCTACGGCAATAACAGGGATTTCATCGATCAGACGGGGGATCAGCTCTCCCCCGATATCAATCGCCTGTAGCTTACTTGATTCAATTAAAAGATCCGCCACCGGTTCGCTTCCCTCCAGCCGTTGACTCTCTATTATGATACTGGCATTCATGGATTGCAAGACCTCCAGAATGCCCCTACGAGTCGGATTCATTCCCACGTTGGTCAGCCGGATTCTCGCATTAGGGTGAACCGCCCCTGCCACCATCCAGAATGCGGCGGAACTGATATCCCCGGGGATCTTCATATCCAGTGGCTTTAAAGGAGAAGCCCCGCCAGTGAGCGTGATGTTCAGACCGTCGATATGAACATTGGCCTGCATTGCCTGCAACATTCGTTCAGTATGATCCCGCGAGGGCGCTGGTTGTTCGATGACCGTTGGGCCTTCCGCTGAAAGCGCTGCCAGCAGAATTGCCGATTTGACCTGGGCGCTGGCAATCGGAAGTTTGTAGTATATACCATGTAGATTTCCACCAGTGATTGTCAGGGGCGCATTATTTTCACAGCTCGCAATCTCTGCTCCCATAAGATTAAGGGGCTGGATCACCCGTGCCATCGGACGAGAACGCAGGGATTCGTCACCAGTGATGATGCAGCTGAATGGTTGCGATGCAAGCAATCCGGCCATAAGCCGCATGGTAGTACCACTGTTCTGCGCATCGAGGGGTTTTTCAGGCCGCTGAAACCCTCTTAGACCTCTGCCTGCAATGATAACCTCGCTTCCTTTACTTTCGATCGACACACCAAGTGACTTCAGGCACGAAAGTGTGGCAAGGCAATCGGCGGAAGTCAGGAAATTGGAAATCCGGGCGGTGCCCTCCGCCAGACTGTTAATGATAAGCGAGCGGTGGGAAATCGATTTATCCGCGGGCGGGGCGATTTCTCCTTGAAGGAATTGAGGCGGTCGGATCTGCTGCTCCACTAACAACCACTCCTCAAGGCAAAAACCGCTGCCCGTCGTTATGCAGCCAATCCTTTCGTATTTGTTCGGCTGTGATAAAGAATTCTCGTAGAGCCTCTTCATCCTCAGCTATAAGGCGACGGCATTCCCTAAGTTGATCTATGTAGCGATCCATCCATTCGATAATCGCCTGGCGATTGGTTGTGCAAATACCCATATGGAGATCCGGGTTTCCTGAAGCCAGTCGCGTGGTATCCCGGTACCCGCTGGCCGCAAGCTTCGACATATTCGACCAATGACCGCTGTCAGCGAGCATTGAGACAAGAGCTGAAGAAAGAAGAAGCGGCAAATGGCTGATACCTGCAACAAGCCTGTCGTGCTGGGCCGGATCGATGAACACAGGACTGGCCCCGATGGATTTCACCAGGCGCTCCATCGCGTTTACCGATTCCCTGGCAGCTTTGCCGGAAGGGGTCAGGCAATAAATGCGACCGTTGAAAAGATCTGCTTCGGCTGCATCGATACCACTGGTTTCCTTACCGGTCATCGGATGGCCGCCGATGAAATCGATTGTTGAAGGCAATATATTTTGTGCCCATTGCATAATTTCATGCTTGGTACTGCCGACATCGCTTACGATTGCGTTTTGAGGGAGGTGATCGGCTATTTGCTGGAAAACTCCCCTTACGGACATCACCGGAGTCGCTACAATCACGATATTGGAATCAACTACAGCTTTCTCCAGCCGCGCCTCGGTTCTATCTACGGCTCCAAGTTGGATGGCCCTTTCAGCCACTTCTGTGCGGCGGGCACAGCCAGTGATTTCGGCTTTTTCACCTAGTGAGCGTTTCAAAGCCATCCCCAGAGAACCCCCGATAAGGCCCAGTCCGATAACAGTGATGCGTTCGACGTTCATGAGTATAAATCCTGCCCTAAGAATGCATTTGTGATAAAATCGACGATGCCCCAAAGAAAGCCGGTGAATATTAGAAGTATCAGGAGAACTATGATTATCTGAGAAGCATATCGTTCCATTCGTGCCAGTGCAAGCCCCTGTTCACGAGGTAGAAAGCCCACGGCTATTCTAAACCCATCCAGTGGTGGTACAGGCAGCATATTCAATACACCCAGTATCACATTTATCTGCACAATGAAAAACACGAGCACGGCGAAAACATCCGAGAAACTGAGGCCTTCCAGCGTATCCGGCAGATTTACAGCGTCCATTCGAAAAAACAAAGAAAAGAGACCTGCCATCAAGAAGTTGGATGCAGGTCCGGCAGCCCCAACAATCCCCATGCCCTTTCTCGGATCAATAGACAAGCGGTTCGGATTCACCGGCACCGGCTTGGCCCAGCCGAAGCCAACTAAAAGCAGCAT
>CAZDMY010000070.1:0-10292 GCA_964506405.1 uncultured Dehalococcoidia bacterium
TGGAACGTCTGATCCAGAGGGATAACACACAGCCCGCGGTTGCCTGAACACATTTAGGGGAAAACGGATCGGCACATCCGGGGCTCATGATAATACCATCGAAATTGAAAGCCGCCGCAGTGCGAATCAGTGTTCCTGAGTTGCCGGGATCCTGGACATCCTCCAGGAGCAAAATTTTTCGACCAGGGTTTCGGGGTAGCTGGTCGGAATATGTCTCCACAGGCAATCGGACCACTGCCATCATCCCCTGCGGTGTTTCGAGTTCAGAGATAGATTGTAACTGCTTACCGGTAAGCGAGCGAATGCGAAAATCTCCGCAGGGCGGCCGGCTTCCTTCCGGAATAAGAACTTCGATAATCTTGTCGGGAAATCCCTGGAGAATATGATTGACCGCACGTTTGCCCTCAACCAGAAACGCACCTATCTCCATGCGGCCTTTTCCGGCAGCCAGTTTCTTGTAGGATTTCAAGGGAATCAGGGGGTCGTTTGAGCCGGCAGACATGGTATGTTCATTATACATGAGCGGAACAGAATTTGAGATCGCCGGTTGCCTCCTCAGTTAATCAAGAGTATGTTAAACTGAAGAGCAATGAGAGCATTCTTCCGGCAGATACCGCACGAGAAACAGCGCCAGAGTATCCTGGTCTTTTCGGTTGCAATTGTCATTATCATTGCCGATCAACTTACAAAATTCTTCGTCCGGGCCAATATGCAATTGTACGAATCGATTCCAGCGGAAGGCAGGTTTCGATTGAGCTATTCGACAAACAGTGGCAGTGTATTCGGCCTCGATTTGGATTCTACTTTCCTGCTGGTAATGGCTCCGATCGTTATAATCGCCATCCTGTCGCTCTATTTCTTTTATTTACCGGCTGCAGGGAAACTGATTCGAATCGGCTTCGGCCTCCTGCTCGGGGGTGCGTTCGGCAACCTTATCGACCGGGTTCGAGACGGCGCGGTGACCGACTTCATCGACGTCCGGCTATGGGGGAATTATCACTGGCCATCATTCAATGTTGCCGATGCTGCCATTACCACCGGTATCGTCATCTTTGTTTACTACTTTCTCAGGGAAGCCCGAAACATCAAGTAAAATCACGACTTACCCAGGCTCATTTTCCATTGGGATGGAGTTGGACTTGACAATGCCCCGGGTGTATAGTATTATTAAAGTTTGCCGCTATTGGTTGAAAAATTCCTCATGACATCCTTCCGAATCTCATAACTAATTGATGGATATGCTAGAAATAGTACAAGAAGGGGTCTTTGTGTGCCCCGAATGGAGTTTTGAACGTGAGTCGACAGACGGTTTTGCCACCCTTCCTACCCCATAGTTCGCGTAGGTCATTTGCCCGAATCCCGGAGGTAGTCGGTGTACCGGACCTGATCCAGATCCAGCATAATTCCTACCACTGGTTCATGGATGAGGGATTAAGAGAGCTCTTCGAGGAAATCTCTCCGATCAACGATTATACCGGATCGCGCCTTGAAATCCGATTCCTGGAACATACCCTGGGGGAAGCCAAATATCCGGAACTTGAATGTCAGGAGAGGGATTTGACCTACGCCGCTCCGATCATGGTGAAAACCCGCCTGGTAGTGAAAGAGACCGGGGAGATCAAGGAACAGGACCTCTTCATGGGGGATTTCCCAATTATGACCTCTCGCGGAACCTTTATAATCAATGGTGCGGAACGGGTGGTCGTGAATCAATTGATTCGTTCTCCCGGCGTCTATTTCACTATTGAAAAGGATTCTGCCACCGGGCGCAGGCTTTGCTTTGCCAAGCTTATACCGGATCGCGGCATCTGGGTAGAATTCGAAACATCCAACCGGGGCGTTATTTCGGCCAAATTAAACCGGAAACGCAAAATCCCCGTCACTACGCTGCTGCGGGCGATGGGATATGGTACCGATGACCAGATTGCAGAGCTATTTGCGGATGTGGATAACGGTGAAGTATCGTACATTCAGTCCACCATAGACCGTGACCCGAGTATTCGCAGCGAGGAAGACGCACTTCCGGAATTTTTCAAGAAGATCCGACCGGGTGAGCCTCCGACCATCGAAAACGGCAGGGCTTTGCTCTATACGCTGTTCTTTGACCCCCGAAGGTATCGCCTTGGGAAAGGCGGTTGCTACAAACTCAATAAGCGTTTGGGCTTGAACCGGCCTCTTAAACAGCAAACACTTATGGCGAGCGATTTTGTTGCTATCGTGCGGCATATCATCAGAATCAACAATGGATTCGACCATGGAGATGATATTGACCACCTTGGTAATCGCCGGGTGAGAGCGGTGGGAGAACTGCTTCAAAGCCACCTCAAAATGGGATTGCTTCGTATGGAGAGAACCATCAAGGAACGGATGAGCCTTCTGGATCCCGGTTCCGCCACACCCAGCACGCTGGTAAACAACCGGGCCGTAACGGCTGCTATCAGGGAGTTCTTTGGCAGTTCTCGTCTATCTCAGTTTATGGATCAGACCAACCCATTATCGGAACTGACGCATAAGCGCCGGCTTTCCGCACTGGGGCCGGGAGGGTTTTCCCGGGATCGGGCCGGTTTTGAAGTCCGGGATGTGCATCATTCTCACTACGGAAGGGTATGTCCGATTGAAACACCCGAGGGTCGGAATATCGGGCTGATTACCTCCCTGGCAACCTATGCCAGGGTCAATGAATTCGGTTTCATCGAAACGCCGTACCGGCGGGTCATTAAGAACCTGCCCAACGATTCCAAAGAATTACTGAATCGGATCGTACGGGAACCGGTCATCGATGAGAATGAAAAGATCGTCGTCGACAAGGATACCGTGATCACAAAGGCCGTTGCCGCCAAACTGGCCAAACTGGCAACGTGCGAGATTCAAATCGTCCCCTGGGTATCGAAAGATATCCAGTATCTGCCGGCGGATGAAGAGGATAAACACATTATCGCTCAGGCCAATGCCCGGCTGGATGATAATGATCACTTCATCGATAGCCAGGTCGAGGTTCGTTGTGCAGAGAAAGTGGCGATGGAAAACCCCGATCTTGTTGACTACAAGGATATATCCACCGCTCAGATTGTCAGCACCAGCACCGGGTTGATACCGTTCCTGGAGCATGATGATGCCAACAGGGCCTTGATGGGGTCCAATATGCAGCGCCAGGCAGTGCCCATTGTGGGGCCCAAGTCACCGGATATTGGAACCGGAATGGAAAGGGAAATCGCCCGCGACAGCGGTCAGGTGATACTGGCACCTGCAGAGGGCACGATCACCTCATCAACTTCAGACAGGGTTGTACTGAAAGGCAACAACGGGCACGAATATGTTTACGACCTTAAGAAATTCGTCCGTAGCAATCAGGGCACATGCACCAATCAGCATCCGGTCGTTTTCAAAGGCGATAGAATCGAACCCGGGGATGTGCTGGTAGACGGATCGGCCACGGACAGGGGCGAACTCGCACTGGGCCAGAATGTCCTTTGCGCCTTTATGGCCTGGGAGGGCTACAATTTTGAGGATGCGATTGTCGTTTCCGAACGGCTGGTTCAGGAAGATAAATACACCTCCATCCACATCGAAAAATACGAGGTCGAAGCAAGAGATACAAAACTGGGGCCGGAAGAGATCACCCGAGATATCCCCAATGTCGGAGAAGCAAGCCTGCGCAACCTCGATTCCGATGGTATCATCAGGGTCGGTGCAGAGGTGGCCTCCGGGGATATTCTGGTGGGCAAAGTTACTCCCAAGGGAGAGAGGGTTCTAACTGCGGAGGAAAAACTGCTGCGGGCGATTTTCGGGGAAAAAGCGCGGGATGTGAAAGATACCGCATTGCGGATGCCTCACGGGGAATCCGGCAAGGTTATCAGTGTTAATGTCTTCTCACGTCAGGATGGGGACCACCTGGATGCGGGTGTAAATAAAATGGTTCGTGTTTTTGTCGCCCAGAAAAGGGAACTTTCTGAAGGTGACAAACTGGCCGGACGCCACGGGAACAAAGGCGTCATATCCAAGATACTCCCGATCGAGGATATGCCCTATCTCGAAGACGGCCGCCCGGTGGATGTCGTCCTCAGCCCGCTCGGCGTACCCTCCCGAATGAATATCGGGCAACTGATGGAGACTCATTTAGGGCTCGCTGCCCATGATCTCGGCTTTAAAGCGGTAACACCTGTGTTTAACGGAGCGGATGAGGATGCTATTGAGGAAGCGCTGGCCCAGGCATGGTTTGTCCGTTACGTAGCCAGTGCAACGGAAGGCGATTTAAGCGACAAGCAAGAACAGATCGAGCAGACAAAGCAATGGCTAACCAAACAGGGCTTTGAAGGTGAAGAACTGATGGGCACCAGCAGCAAAGGAAAAGCGCGCAGGGCCTGTCTGGAAATCTGGGCAAAACAGCAGAATGTGACCGATCCGGAAAAGATGAGTACCGATGAACTCAAGGTCCTTGCCAAGAAGATCGAACAGGATCGCAAGGTTGCCTCTCCTATCTCAGGAAAGATGGTCCTCTTTGACGGTCGTACCGGCGAGCGTTTCAATGAACCGGTATCCGTCGGTTACATGTACATTATGAAGTTGATCCACTTAGTTGAGGATAAGATCCACGCCCGTTCAACCGGTCCGTATTCGCTGGTAACTCAGCAGCCACTGGGCGGAAAAGCCCAGTTCGGTGGGCAGCGGTTTGGAGAAATGGAGGTCTGGGCGCTGGAAGCGTTTGGGGCTGCTTACAATCTTCAGGAGATACTGACCATCAAGTCGGATGATGTTGTAGGGAGGGTGAAAACATATGGTGCGATCGTGAAGGGTGAAGACATCTTGAGCCTGGGAGTTCCTGAATCGTTCAAGGTGCTTGTGAAAGAACTGCAAAGCCTGGGGCTTGCTATCGAAGTTCTCAGCAAGGACGAGGAGGAAGTGTTGCGGCTGAAAGGAACCACGGAGGAAATGCCGCGGCTCGGGATCAACTTATCAGGTATAGAGATTGAGGAGAGTGAATAATGCTGGATCTCAATGATTTTGGAAGTATTCGCCTTTCCCTGGCCTCACCGGAACAAATAAAGGGCTGGTCATACGGTGAGGTTACCAAACCTGAGACCATCAATTATCGTACCCTTAAACCGGAGCGGGACGGCCTGTTCTGTGAGCGTATTTTTGGGCCGACCAAGGACTACGAATGCTATTGCGGCAAATACAAGAAAATCCGATACAAAGGTGTAATCTGTGACAAGTGCGGTGTCGAAGTTGCCCATTCTCAGGTACGCCGGGAACGGATGGGGCATATTCAGCTTGCAGCACCGGTAGCTCATATCTGGTTCTTCAAGGTAACTCCCTCGAGGCTCGGGCTCTTGCTGGACCTCTCTCCCCGAAAACTGGAGCAGGTCCTGTACTTCGCCAAATTCATTATCACTAACGTCGATGAAAAGGCGAAAGCTGATCTTCTGGAAAAGATGAACAAGGAACTGGCGGAATTAGAGCCAAGTTCAGATAAAACCGCTAAAACAGCCTCCGATGAAGAAGGCGAAGGGGAAGAGGAGACCAAAGCCGAAGATGCCCTGACACCGGAACAGGAAATCGAAGAAAACAAGCAACGCAAGGCCGAACTCCTGGCAAAGATCGCGGAGTTGGAACAGAAGATACAGCTATCCACACTCCTGGGTGTCAGTGAGTATCGGGAACTGTCAAATGAATGGCCCAGGCTGTTTGAAGCCAAGATGGGAGCAGAGGCGATCCTTGATATTCTCCGTCGTATCGATCTGGAATCGCTGAGAGACAAACTCTACGACGAAGCTGTTTCCAGTTCCGGCCAGAACCGGAAAAAGGTCATCAAGCGGCTGCGGGTGGTTAAATCGTTCTTAAGACAGGCTACCAAACCGGAATGGATGATATTGACGGTACTCCCCGTTATCCCCCCCGAGCTTCGCCCGATGGTTCAACTCGACGGGGGCAGATTCGCCACCAGCGACCTCAATGATCTGTATAGAAGGGTTATCAATCGTAACAATCGGCTCAAGCGGCTGAAAGAACTGGGCACTCCCCAGGTGATTATCAGAAATGAAATGCGAATGTTGCAGGAAGCGGTGGATTCCCTCATCGATAACGGCCGTCGCGGTCGGGCGGTAACCACCAGCAGCGGTCATAAATTGAAATCGCTTTCCGATATGCTGAGGGGTAAACAGGGGCATTTTCGTCAGAACCTCCTTGGGAAGAGAGTTGACTATAGCGGTCGATCGGTTATCGTCTCGGGACCGAAACTTCAATTGCATCAGTGTGGATTACCAAAGCGGATGGCCCTGGAATTGTTCAAACCATTCGTTATGAGGCGACTGATAGCCAGGGGGCTGGCCCATAACGTCCGCAACGCAAAACGCGCGGTCGAACAGAAAAAAGAGGGAGTCTGGGATATACTGGAAGAAGTGGTGGCCAATCATCCCGTTCTTCTGAATCGTGCTCCCACCCTCCACCGGCTCGGCCTGCAGGCTTTCATGCCGATTCTTGTCGATGGCAATGCCATTCAATTACATCCGCTGGTTTGCGGTGCTTTCAATGCCGATTTCGACGGCGACCAGATGGCCGTACATATCCCGCTTTCCAAATTTGCCATCCAGGAAGCAATTGAGATTATGCTCAGCAAGTATAATATGCTGTCTCCCAGCTCAGGTGAACCGGTGGTCGCACCCACAATGGAAATGGTCCTTGGGTGCTATTATATGACCCTGATTTCCCCCGAGGCAAAAGGCGAGGGAATGACATTTTCTGATCCCGGGGACGCCAGCCTGGCATACGATCTAGGAATTATCGATGTTGGTGCGAAAATAAACGTGCGAAATCCTGAAACCAAAGAGCGGGTCCAAACCACCGTCGGCCGCCTTATTTTCAACGAAGCCCTTCCCCCGCAGCTTGGTTTCTGGAACGAGTTAATCGATAAGAAAAAGCTCAAACAACTCACCTTTGAATGCCATCGCCAGTTGGGCAATGATATTACGGCTGATATGCTCGATAAGATCAAGAAACTGGGATTTGAATTCTCAACCAAATCGGGGCTGACCATGGCAGTCAGCGACCTGGAGATTCCGAAGGAAAAACCGGAAATCATCGAACGCGGCGAAAAGCAGGTTGCCAGTATCAACACCCAATATATGGACGGACTGATGACCGAAGATGAGCGGTATCAAAACGTGATCAAGACCTGGGGCGCTACGAACGACGAATTGGCCCGGCGGCTGGAAAGCTCTCTGGATCCGCATAGCGCGATCCATATGATGGCCTATTCCGGTGCTCGCGGTAATATGGGCCAGATCAGGCAAATGGCCGGTATGCGGGGTCTGATGAGTGACCCCTCCGGCAAGATCATCGAACTCCCCATCACCGCCAATTTCCGGGAAGGACTGTCAATCCTTGAATACTTCATCTCAACGCACGGGGCACGTAAAGGCCTGGCGGATACTGCACTTCGTACATCGGATAGTGGTTACCTTACCCGCAGGCTCATCGATGTAGCTCAGGGTATCATCGTCCATGAGATGGATTGCGGTACTGAAGATGGTTTCTGGATTTCGGACCCGGTCGAGGAAAAGGGACTCCTGCCACCTTTAGCAAACCGGATCGTATGGCGGTTTGCAGCCCGCCCGGTGGTTCACCCGGAAACAGGTGAAATACTGGTGGAGCGCAACGGTGAAATCGATGACAAAAAAGCCGCCGAAATCGCGAAGGCCGGCGTTAAAGATGTATATGTTCGCTCTCCCCTGAGTTGCCGTTCGCGGGAAGGTATTTGCCAGCTTTGCTATGGTATCGACCTGGCTCGCGGAACACTGGTGAAAACAAATACGGCGGCAGGCATCATTGCTGCCCAAAGCATCGGGGAACCCGGAACCCAGCTTACGATGCGTACTTTCCACACGGGCGGCGTCGCCGGTCTGGATATCACCGGGGGTCTTCCCAGGGTCGAGGAGTTGCTCGAGGCCCGCAATCCAAAAGGCCAGGCCATTATTGCCGAAATCGACGGTGTGCTGGATATTTCCGATACCGGGGATGGCTGGAAAGTTAAGATAACAAACGCGGAAACAAGGCATGAAGCCCACGAAATACCTGAAGGATATGAACTGACCGTCAGCCAGGGGCAATGGGTGGATATGGATCAGGTTCTGGCGATGTCGCCGGCAAGCGAAGACACGGAGGAAGAGGCGGATTCGAAAAAACCGGATGTTTCTTCTGTTTTGGCCAAGGCAAAGGGGACCGTTGATATCAGCGACGGGCACGTCGACATCGTATACGACGATGTGGAGGAATGGGAGAGTTTATGTCCCTCCACCGCCCGTTTTAGAGTAAGGGGCGGGGAGTCCGTCATAGCAGGAGACCAGATAACCGAAGGTCCGTTGAACCCCCAGGACGTTCTACGAATACGCGGAACCGAAGCGATCAAGCAGTATCTGGTGGACGCCGTACAAAAAGTGTACAGATCGCAAGGCGTGAATATTCATGATAAACATGTGGAGATCATCGTCGGGCAGATGCTGCGCCGGGTCCGCGTGGATGCTTCCGGGGATACCGGAATGCTCCCCGGCCAGTTGATAGACAAGTACGATTTTGAGGCACGTAACGCTAAAGTCCTGGCTGAAGGTGGAGAACCTGCGGCTGCACATCCGGTCCTGCTGGGAATCACGCGAGGGTCGCTGAACACATCCAGCTTCCTTGCAGCGGCTTCGTTCCAGGAAACCACCCGGGTACTAACGGAGGCCGCGGTGAGCGGTGCAGTGGATCATCTCACCGGATTGAAGGAAAACGTCATTATCGGCAAACTGATTCCGGCGCGGAGGAAAATCTCGCTGGATTACGAACAAGCTCTTCAGATCGGGGAGGTGGAGGGCCAATTGTCTCCATCCGACTCCGAATTGGAATCGCAAGTGAAGGATTTGTTTGCCGAAGAGCAGTTGGAAGCAGGAGAAGAGGAGTTGAATTCGAACCAGGAGCCCGCATCCGATAATAACCTAACCGAAAGCATTTCCGATGATAATGAAATCGAACTGGAAATCGAATAACAAAGAATCCGAAGGAAGTCCGGTAAACACAGTTGATTGAATAAAGGCAGGGGCGCTATTTGCCGAGTACAGGGGATGATATCGGACACCCGTCCGAAGTCATTCCCTTTCCTTTGCCATTACCCGGTGCTTTTCATCAAGCAGCCAGTACTCCATGCTGTCTGCCAGCGCAATCCAGCTTGCCTCGATGATGTTGGTCGAGCTACCCACTGTATGCCACTCTTTCTCACCATCGCTGGATTCGATAAGTACGCGAACCTTGGCCTCCGTCCCTTCACTTTCCTCCAGAATGCGCACTTTGTAGTCGATCAGTTTTACCACTACCAGGCCTGGATAAAACTGGCATAAGGCCTTACGAAGGGCTTCATCCAGGGCATTCACAGGTCCGTTGCCCTCGGCTGCCGTGTGATGGATTTCGTTCCCGACCTTCACTTTAACCATCGCCTCTGACAGCGTGCCCTGATCCTTTATGGTGGGAATACGGCGTTGCCTTTCCACCACTACCATGAAATCTACCAGTTCGAAGGGAGAAAGGTACCCCGGCTGGACCCGGTGCAAAAGTAGTTGGAAAGATGCCTCCGCATCCTCGTAGGTAAACCCCTGACTCTCCAGGGCCTTTATCTGTTTCAGTATGCTTTTGGCCTCCGCTTTTCGCGTGGCATAATCCATGCCCAGTTCCTTTGCCTTGAAGATAACGGTATTGATCCCGGAGAGCTCCGATACCAGCATCCGGCTGCTGTTACCCACCAGTTGCGGATCGATATGCTGGTAGCTTTCCTTGGCTTTTATCATGCCTGAGATATGGATACCTGCCTTGTGCCCGAAGGCACTGGCACCAACGTAGGGAAGCCTGGAATCCGGGGGGAGGTTGGCTACTTCGCTGACATAGCGTGAGACTTCAGTCAGCCGAGCTACGCGTTCTTCTGGCAAGCAGCGAACCCCCATCTTGAACTGAAGCGAAGGAATGATCGAGCAAAGATTGGCGTTACCACACCGTTCGCCATATCCGTTGATTGTTCCCTGAACGTGCCTGATCCCGGCACGAACAGCCGCCAGAGTGTTCGCCACCGCCAGTTCGGCATCGTTATGGGCATGGATGCCCAGGCTTATTCCCTTTTGTTTTGAAGCCCGGCAAATGGCAGCAACATCCTTCGGTAGCGTTCCGCCATTGGTATCGCAAAGCACCACGCATTCAGCACCTGCCTCAACAGCATGGCGGATTACACTCCGGGAATACTCGGCATTGAACTTATATCCGTCAAAGAAGTGCTC
>CAZDMY010000071.1:0-10250 GCA_964506405.1 uncultured Dehalococcoidia bacterium
ACCTGGAAAGGGATGGCCTTCTTATCAAGATTGAACCTTACATGCATTCGGTCGGACACTGCTACCGGTGTGCCACAATGGTGGAACCGCTAGTCACGCTGCAGTGGTTTGTTGAGATCGACCCATTGGCCAGACCGGCCATCGATGCGGTGGTCGACGGGCGTATCCAGATCATCCCCCAGCACTTCACCAAAACTTACCTGAACTGGATGGAAAATATACGGGACTGGTGCATCAGCCGGCAACTCTGGTGGGGACACCGGATTCCGGTATGGTATTGCCGGGATTGCGGGGAAATTATTGTAGAGATGGAAGACCCTGCTGTGTGTCCGAAATGCACTTCATCCAACCTGGAACAGGACCCTGACGTACTGGATACCTGGTTCAGTTCCGGCCTCTGGCCGCATTCGACGCTCGGCTGGCCGGATGAAACGGAGGATTTCAAGTATTTCTATCCGACTTCGGTGATGGAGACCGGATACGACATCCTGTTTTTCTGGGTAGCACGGATGATCATGATGGGCCTGGAAAATACGGGGAATATTCCTTTTGAAAAAGTATATCTGCACGGGCTGATTCGCGATGAAAACGGTGAGAAGATGAGCAAGTCTAAAGGCAACGTGATCGATCCCATTGCCACCATGGACCAGTACGGTACCGATGCCCTTCGGCTGGCGCTTACCATCGGCAATACCCCCGGAAACGATATGCGGTTGAGTCCGAACAAACTGGAGGGCTCGCGAAATTTCGCCAATAAGCTTTGGAACACCAGCCGGTTCATTTTGGGTAACATTGACCAATCAATTATCGGGAAGCCGGAATCGGATCATATCGAAGACCGCTGGATTCGAAGCCGGTTGAACAGTGTTATCACCGAGGTAACCCGGTTGATTGAAGGGTTCATGCTCGGCGAAGCGTTGAGCACCATTCACGACTTCGTCTGGGGCGAGTTCTGCGATTGGTACATCGAGTTGGCTAAAATTCGGCTTCGAGATGAAAACGCACCTTCACCGTTGCCCACGCTGGTCAACACACTGGATACTACGCTCCGCCTGCTTCATCCCTTCATGCCTTTTATTACCGAGGAAATATGGCAGCGGCTGGCTGAGTATCTGCCGGAGGACAGAAGACCGGAAGCGATCATGATCGCCGGTTACCCGGTTGCAGACGAGGGAACGATCGATTCAACCGCCGAACGGGAGATAGATTCCCTCACGGAGGTAGTCCGTTCCATTCGAAATGCACGTGCTGAGGCTAAGGTTGAACCGGCGAAATACATCGAGGCCTTTATCGTCCCGGAAGATTCCCTGTTCCGAGCCGAAGATCACGCCGATGCCATCGTCAATCTGGCTCGGGTCCGTCCGTTGCATGTAATCGGGGAAGAGGACCGGCCGCCTGCAGAAGACCGGGCAAAAGTGCTGGTTCTGCGTGATGTGCGGGTGATTTTACCCCTGGCAGGGATGATCGATCTCGAAGCCGAGAAAGAGCGGCTTATACAGGAAATAAAGGCATCCGAAGAGTATATCGCCCGAGTTGAAAAGAAACTCGCCAACGAGCAGTTCACCACCAAAGCCCCGGCCCAAATCGTCGAACGCGAACGCAGTAACCTGGCTGATGCTCTAGGTAAACGGGAAAGGCTTCAAAAACAGTTACAGGAACTGAGCTGATCATGGAAGAGGACCTTGGCACATTTGACGCCTTCCTCAGAATAATCGACCGGCTGCGCGATCCCGGCGGTTGTCCCTGGGACCGCAAGCAAACCCACGAATCCCTCAAACCCTATCTGATAGAGGAAGCCTATGAGACGCTTCAGGCACTCGATGAAGGGGATACGGCTAAATTGTGTGAAGAACTGGGAGATGTTCTACTTCAAATCGGGCTTCACGCCAGGATTGCCCGGGAATCAGGCGAGTTTGATATAAGCGATGTTCTCAGACAAATCAATGAGAAGCTCATCCGGCGACATCCCCACGTTTTCGGTGAGGTTGAGGTATCCGATGAGAACGAAGTTATGGTTAACTGGGAGGAGATCAAGCAGGCGGAGGGTAAGGTGCCTAAATCACTGCTTGATGGTATTCCGAAGGGAATTCCGGCTATGGCGTACAGCCAGATCGTTCAGCAACGGGCATCCCGCGTTGGCTTCGATTGGGATGAAATCGACGGTGTACTGGAGAAGGTGATTGAAGAACTCCAGGAAATCCGGGAGGCTCGCACTCATCAGGAAAAGGTACACGAATTTGGCGACCTGCTTTTCGCCCTCGCCAACACTGCGAGGTGGATGGAAATCGATATGGAAAGCGCTCTCAAGCAGGCGAACGAACGGTTTTGCGAGCGATTTGCCTGCATGGAACAGTTGAGCCGAAAACAGGGGGTTTCGATGAACACTCTCGGCATCGATGAACTGGAAACACTCTGGCAACAAGCAAAGGCGTCACTGAACACCGGCGGCTGTTAGAAGTCTAATAAGGGGAAGTAAATTTAAGGAGAATACGAATGAAACAGCTTCTAGTCATCCTGGTTCTTTTAGCATTGCTTGTCGGCTGCGGGGGCAGCGAGGATGAAACAATGGATAGTGGCGAGGTAATCGCTACAACATCGTCCGAAGGTGTTATCGGTCAGTGGGTCTATACCGGCGAAACCGCCATTTCCTACATTACCCTGTATGGAAGCAGCCTGAATATACTGTTTCAGGAAGAATTTGCCGATGATACGGTATATGTTGCCCAGCTAGAGGAAGTGAAGACGAAGGATGGCCAGACGCGTCGATTCAATGAGATCAATACACACGGGGAGATCTATTACGTTATCGATATAAACGGCGACCTGCAGATATATAAGTTCGGGAAACATGAACGCACCGCGTCGCCGAAATAACCCCTTTCCAGATTATTCCTACAGGTTCGCCCGGGGATGATTCTTCGTTCAGCTATCAAAGGATCAACATGGCATCGCCAAAACTGAAAAAACGGTATTCCATTCGGACTGCTTCCTCATAGGCGCTCAGGCTGTGTTCCCTTCCGGCAAACGCAGCCACCAGCATCAGCAGGGTCGAGCGGGGCAGGTGGAAGTTGGTAATCAATGCATCTACCACACGAAACGGGTAGCCGGGCAGGATATAAAGATCGTTCCAGCCGGCAAACGGCTTGACCAGACCATCCGGCTGGGCAAGCCATTCGAGAGCCCTGACGGAGGTGGTGCCCACGGCAATGATCCGCCTGTTCTCCCGTTTGGCCGCATTCACTCGGTTTGCTGCATCATCAGTAACTTCAAAGTACTCGTGGTGGAGCTCGTGTTTTGCCGGATCTTCGGTCTTCACCGGCCGGAAGGACCCGAGGCCCACATGAAGCGTGACATACACTAACTCAACCCCCATCGATTCCACCTTTCCCAGGAGCTCCGGGGTGAAGTGAAATCCGGCTGTCGGTGCCGCAACGCTGCCTTTTGTCCGGGCATATACCGTCTGGTATTCTTCAGGATCCTTGACCGGTGTGTGGATATACGGCGGCAAAGGCACGTCGCCTATTGTTTCCAGCAAATCCTCGTTTGTCAGCCGGACCATCACAGTGCCGTTTTCCGTCTTCGATTCTATACGGGCAGTCATTGCAGTATCGTCATCTTCCGATCCGATTTCCACCACTGTCCCTGTTCTTACACGTCTGCCCGGTTTGACCAGCCCTTCCCAGAATGACGGTCCCGCCCGATTCAGCAGTAGAATCTCGATTCTGGCCCCACCCCCCACCTTTCTTCCCCACAGCCGGGCTGGAATTACCCGGCTCTGATTGAGGACAAGCACGTCGCCATGCCTTAGATAGCGAGGAATATCTAAAAAGAGGCGATGCTCAATTGCCCCGTCGCGACGGTTCAGCACCATAAGCCGGGAATGATCGCGCGGCCTCATGGGCACCTGGGCGATACGTTCCGGCGGCAGGAAATATTCAAAATCAGATGTTCTCACCACTTTAAGAAATTATAAAGGGCCATTCGGGAATTGAAAAGCAGAACATAGTTGACACGGCAACTAATCAAGGTTATAATGGTTGCCAAGGAAACTAATTTTCCTCAAATTGTTCTAAACCAAAAAATAGGAGTATGCCCATGCAAGCGATCGAGGAACTGAACAAAAGAATGAAGGCACGCGGCGCCGAATTAAAGGCACTTAAGGCTCAGGGTAAAAAGGTCATTGGCTATTTCCCCGGGGGCTACTTCCCCGAGGAACTGGCACTGGCCGCGGATGCCGTCCCGGTTGCCCTCAACCGAGGGGGCGATCACGAACCGGTTGAGATCGCCGGCGCATATATGACCCGGTGGATCTATACCTTCGCCAGGGCCAATATCGGCTATCGTATCCTGGGAACAGAGCCGATTTTTAACGTCATTGATGAATACGTTGTCCCGGTAACAGACAATCATGTGAGGGTACTGGCTGATACCTGGGATGTGTTCACCGAGATGAAGCCCTTCCGGTTTGGAATCCCGCACACCAAGCATCCCTGGTCGGCAGGTTATGTTGCCGAGGGCATGGGAATGCTTAAGGATAAACTGGAAAAGGTCACCGGAAACAAGATCACTGACGATAAGCTTAAAGAAGCCATCGCTCTATGCAATCGAGAGCGGGAATTGCTTAAAGAGATCAGCCTGACTCGTCAATCCAACCGTCCGCCGATTGCCACCAAAGATTTCGTCCTGCTCAACCATGCTTCGCTTGTTCTGGATAAGAAGCTGATGGTCGAGAAACTGGAAGAAATAGCTGCTGAATTGAAAGGTAAAGAAGGGGAAGAGATCAAAGGACTGCGACTGATGTTGATGGGCACCACTCTGGCTTATGGAGACCACCGAATTCTGGATTTCATTAATGCAGCCGGGGGGACCGTGGTGATCGAGGAGTTTGGAGAAGGCCTTCAACAATACTGGGAAATGGTCAATCCCGAAGGCGATCTCATCGAAGCCCTGGCCGATCGCTATTTCACCCGCCGTGTACCGCCGGCCTGGTTCAGGCCCGGTACGGAGCGGCAGGAGTTCGCGGTCAAACTTGCCAGGGATTTTTCTGTAGAAGGGGTTGTCTGGTACCAGTTGATGGCCCGGGAATCCGACGATTTTGAATCATTCTGGTTCCCGAAAGTACTCAGGGAAGGTGCGAATGTACCCATGTTGAAACTGACCTCGGACTATGATTCCGTTGAAAGAGGGCAGTTCATCACCCGGCTGGAAACCTTCGTACAATCGATAAGGAGTTAACCATGTATTACAAAGAACTTTTCAAACTGTTTGATTACACAGACGAAGAAATCGAAAAAGACGCACCCCGAATAGAGAAGGCGTTCAGTAGGGCCGAAATCGGGCCTGAAGACGTGAAAAGAGGGATCGAGCGGCTTCACAGGTATTTCTGGATGGAATCGGCGGGGGTTCGCAAGGGGTGGGGCATCTGGATGAAACAGTTCATCGATCAGGTGTTGTGTAAAGAAGAACACAAAAAGGTGATCTATTATACCTATCCGCTTGAACCTCGATTGGGCACTTCTATCAACCTGGCCGGTTATTACGCCGCCACACCGGAATTTGTGAATCTGTTTGTTATGGGATTGTTGTTCGGTATGGCCGATCCCTATTTCGATATGGCCGAGGCCAGTGGTATGGCTCCGGGCGCAGGTCACTGCGGGGCCAATAAAATGAGGCTGGGTGGATTTCTGAAAAAACTGAATCCCATGCCAGATGTCTTCCTGGTATCCAGCTTCTTCTGTGATAATGAATCCAAAACCGACGAATTGATCGGGTATCATTTCCCGGGCATCCCGCGGATCATCATCGATAATTGCCTGGATTCCAACTGGGATGTGTACCCCGATAACTACCCCTATATTGAAGATCACCGCATCCGGTATTTCGGCGCTGAACTGGAAAACGTGATCCGTGAACTCGATGAAAAATACGACGTCCACGTAACGCCGGATCACCTCAACGCGGCCCGGATGGAGATCGGCAAATTGTACCTCGGTTTTCAGCGGGTCCTGGAATGTCAGAAGGCCGATCCCATGCCAATCGGCAATAACAACCTGCTGCTGTTCTACATGATGATCACCAATCCGGAACGCCGGACCATGGCAGAGGGGCTGGATGCCATTAACATGCTGGCAGCGGATGCCGAAAAACTGGTGGAGAAGGGCGAAGGCGCGACGCCCAAGGGCGCACCGAGGATAGCCTGGACCATGCCCTGGTTCACCGACCCGGCTATAAATGCAATGGTGGAGGAGGCCGGTCTGGCACCGGTGGTAGCGCCGTTCTTCTGGGTGCATCCCAAAGATATGACCAAGACAGATTACCATGGATTTGAAAAAACAGCCCAGGCCTTCATGCGCATGGGCATGACCCACAGTGTCTCCGGTTTGATATTCCGGGTCGTGGAGGTGATCAAGCATTTCGATCTGGAAGGGATTATCTGGAACGGCATGTACGCGTGCCGTCCGGTGGGCGGGTTTCCTCAGATTGTAAAAAAGGAAATCGAGGAGCAGACCGGCGTGCCGGTGCTGACCGTAGAGACCGATCAGATGGATACTCGCGACACGCCTATGGAGATGTTGAGGACCCGAATAGAGACATACGCCGAAACTTTGAAAATGCGAAAAACCACGGCGGCGTGATCGCAAATTCTGGTATAATCGTTGCAGGGGGCAGGTTTGAAACCTGCCCCTACGTGTATAAATAGGACGTCTCGTGCAACAGTCAAACGCCCCCCCAGTAACCGGCCATCCCCGCAAATGGCAGATACTGATTGCCGTAATGATCGGCACTTTCATGGGACCGCTGGACGGCAGTATCGTCAATGTGGTCAATCCTGCCATCGCTGAATACTTCGATATCGAACTGACGCTGGTCCAGTGGGTGGTTACCACCTATCTGCTGACCATCAGTTGCCTGATCCTTTTCTGGGGCCGCCTGGGCGATATGATCAGCTACAAGCGGGTGTTCGTTATCGGGCTGGCTGCCTTCACCATCACATCCACCCTTTGCGGGGCCTCGGCAAATATCTGGATGCTCATCGTTTGCCGCGGATTTCAGGGGCTGGCGGCGAGCATGACTATGGCGGTCGGTTTTGCCATTGTGACATCCGTTTTCCCGCCACAGGAACGGGGCAAGGCGATGGGAATGTATGCCATCAGCATCGCGGTAGCACTGATGCTGGGCCCTGTACTGGGTGGCTTCATTGCCGAATATGCAACCTGGCGCTGGGTCTTCTTTGTTAATGTCCCGATCGGGTTTGCAGCAGTTGTATGGAACCTGCGAGTCATTCCTCTGGGTGAGCGCAAGCCGGACCAGAAGCTTGATATATTCGGTGCGCTCGCAGCTCTGGCCTTGATACTATGCCTCCTATTGTACGCCGACCGAGGAGATGACTGGGGATGGCTTTCCGGCTCATCATTTGCCCTGATTATAGGCGCGGTGATTGCCGGTGCTGCATTTGTCCTGATTGAAAAGGCACAAAGACAACCAATGCTGAACCTGGGCCTGTTTCGCAATCGCGTCTTCAGTTTTTCCGATATCAGCGCGTTGCTTAATTTCATGGCCTTATATGCAATGGTATTTTTAACACCTTTCTACCTGGCTCGCGTGATTGGCTACGAGGATGATTACATTAAAATCGGCCTGGTAATGGCCGCGGCTCCGCTGGCAACACTGTTCTTCGCACCAGCCAGCGGGATTCTTTCGGATCGGGTAGGCATACGACCGTTCACCTTTGGAGGGATGGCGATCAGCGCCCTGGGATTGTATCTTCTGAGCCAATTGGACTTATCATCGGATGCACTTGATGTGGCCTGGCGGCTGGCTGTGATGGGGGTTGGTATGGGCATGTTCCAGAGCCCAAATAACAGTGCGGTGATGGGCTCAGTGCATCCCATGTATCTGGGCATCGCCTCCGGTGTCCTGGCCGCCATGCGGAACGTAGGGATGGTTTTTGGCGTAGCGGTGGCCACCGCCGTGATTGCGGTTATTGCTCCCGATGCATCATCGGCAAAAGGAGCAGCATTCGGACCTGAACAGATGGAGGAATTCATGGACGGTCTGCATTGGGCCTATATCACTGGGGCGGGGCTGGCAGGATTGAGTGCCGTTACTTCATTGCTTGCGGCAAATCGCAGACAGACACCTGTATAGATTTCCCTCATCAGAATTTCGTTGCTTTCTTTGTCCGGCCTGCTTTTGTAAACCAGCAGTTTCTTACATCCCCCCGGCTTAGCCGCAGAGAGCACAGAGGAAGCAGGAGTTTTCCAGTTTTCAGTTTTCCGTCTCCCAAATCCCCGGTTCTCCTCTTCCCTTTCTTCGAACTCGGAACTCTGAACCCGAAACCTCGAACTAATGTCGACTAACCGGTTGCATTCTCCGTAAGCAAAGACCTATAATTCGAATAAACCGGCTTCAGTGCTGATCACTAATCATTGAGATAAGAGACAGGTAGATGTATCAACTGGAAACACGAGTGTAGTTAAAGCAGGGGTTGCCTTAATTCTAATACTGAATCAGCTATTATTTTTCTTTACTACTTACTTATTAATTTTACGTATGCAAACAAGGGTCTGGGAATAACGTAGAAATGTTCTTATTATTTTTCTATCTTTTCCTCGCACTGGGAATTTCTTTCTTTTGTTCCATAATGGAAGCTGTCATCCTTTCAGTAACCCCAAGTTATATTGAGGTTTTGGAACAGAAATCTCCCAAAACCGGCATGACGTTGCGCAATATCAAATCGAATATTGACCGACCGTTGGCGGCTATCCTTAGTTTGAACACGATTGCTCACACAGTGGGAGCTGCCGGAGTTGGAGCACAGTCACTCATTGTGTTTGGTAATTCATATGTAGCGGCAACTTCGGCAATCTTAACAATTCTTATTCTTGTTTTATCCGAGATCATTCCCAAAACATTAGGAGCCTACTACTGGCATTACCTGGTTGTGCCTGCTGCCCGTATTTTACCTGTATTGATATGGTGCCTCTACCCACTGGTGATTCTTTCTCAGAAGTTAGCCAGTTGGTTAGCACCCCATGAACCCAGGCCTACTGTCAGCCGTGAAGAACTCCAGGCAATGACTTCATTAGCTTCGCGCGACGGACTGGTCACAGACCATGAATCACGCATATTACGAAATCTAATGTCAGTCGGTAAATTGATGGTGAATGCTATAATGACTCCCCGGACAGTAATGTTTACGTTACCTCCAGACATGACAGTAGGCGAAGTAATGGAGAAATACCCGGATATCAGGTTTTCACGTATTCCGCTTTTGGGGAATGATCCGGATGATCTTCACTTATTTGTTCTCAGGAATGATATTGTCCTGGAAGCTTCGCTGGGCCATTCGGATACTAAATTATACTCTATAGGCAGGAATGCATTGATGGTACCGGAGATTATCACGGTTCTTTCGCTATTTGAGCAATTACTTGATCATCGCGCTTATATTGCATTTCTAGTTAGCGAATATGGATCAATCGAAGGTATGGTTACCATGGAAGACGTCGTCGAAACGCTTCTGGGGATTGAAATTATCGACGAAACTGATGTTACTGTCGATATGCAGGCAATGGCACGGCAACAGTGGGAGAAACGTGCACGATCATTAGGTATTCTTCCAAATGCCAACACTGACGCTTAAAGACTGAGCTTTCGCTAAAGATGGAAGTAGAAGGGTTGAGCCTTCGCTAAAAGGAGAATGGCCTCCCGGGCGTTGATTACACCCCTCCCGGGGTGATACCCTGAATCCTGGCATGAAAACACAAGCAGAAGCCGATCTCATCCTCTTCAATGCAGACTTGATCACGATGGACCCCGGCTTGCCGCATGCCCGGATGGTAGCCATCGGTAACGGGCGGATTATCGGGGTTGGGGAGGATGAAGAACTCAAAACATATCAGGGGAACCGAACCCGGATCATCGATTGCCGGGGCAACACGGTCATCCCCGGCTTCCACGACGCCCATATGCATCTCTTTTCGCTGATCTCCAGCCTGATGAGCCTGGATTGCAGTCCGGCCTCGGTATCCTCGATCGTGGATATTCAGAAACTTGTCTCCGAAAAGGCCATGCAACTGCCGGTAGGCACCTGGATCAAGGGGGCAGAGTACAACAAGTTCTACCTGGAAGAAGCCCGCCATCCCACCCGCTGGGACCTTGACAAGGCCGCGCCGGGTCATCCGGTCAAACTGGCCCATCGCACCCGCTATGCCTGTGTGCTCAACAGCCGGGGACTGGCCCTGGCC
>CAZDMY010000072.1:0-10222 GCA_964506405.1 uncultured Dehalococcoidia bacterium
CCTCGAAAAATTCCTTTTCGATCATGCTTTGTTCGATCTGCAAGGCTTTATGCAGGGCATCTTGGATGGGCGTGGACATATGCTGCGCCTTATACAATTCGTTGTTGATATACTCCAGAGCCAGGTTCAATGGTTCAATTTTGAAGCGGCCCTTATTAAAGTGTACTTTCCCTGTCCCCACTGCATCCGCGAGATTAATTAACCAGTTTCGGTGTTCCATCTCCTGGGAGTAGAGCGTATTCCAGAATTCGACCAGTTCGGGTTGTGAGCGTGCGTAAGCCTGATATAGATTTCCTATCGTTTCCTCATATTTGGCCATGGTATCGATGATTTCTCTCATGATTCACTGCACACTCCTTTCTTGATTTATACCGCGGTCGTGACAATTATATTACAGGTTACTCATGAGAAAATGCAAGCGATATTGAGTGGCATTCAGTCTCTGGAGGCGTCGTTTAGTCCTTTCGGTTATCGGTTTTCCTCGGCCGGCTGCGCCTTTGCCGCGGACGAGCGTTTTGAGAATGGGGTTTCGCCACTCCTTCCTCTTTTGTGGGGGGTGGGGGGAGTTTGTTCAGCAGGGAGTCCGCCGGATATGTGCAGGTAAGCTTTCCGCCCAGATACTCCTCGATAGCGGGTATATAAAAGGATTCATCCTCTGTAGCAAAGGTGATCGATGTGCCGGTTGCCCCAGCCCTGCCGGTACGCCCTATGCGGTGAACATAATCCTCGGGGTCGAGGGGAATATTATAATTAATCACATGGCTGATCCCTTCCACATGAATTCCCCTGCCAGCGACATCGGTCGCCACCAGCACCCTGATTTTCCCGGCCCGGAAATCTTCAAGGGTTTTCACCCGCTTTTTCTGGTCAATATCGCCGGAGAGTATAGCGCAGTTGATGTTATATGACCAAAGACGGTCGGTAAGCTTTTTCGTAGTATCTCGACGATTGCAGAAAACAATAACGCGTTCCAGGTTCTGATGGCAAATCAGATTGTAAAGGAGTTTGAACCGCTCCTTGGAAGTGACCAGATATACTACCTGATCGACGGAATCCACCGCCACATGCTCAGGTTCGATATCCACCCATACCGGATCGTGGGTCCATTGAGCGGCAAGCCGTGTCACCTCGGACGTGAGCGTCGCGCCGAAAAACAGCGTCTGCCGTTTCGTTTTCGGGGGCGTGCTGCGGATGATCTGCCGCATATCGGGGATGAAGCCCATATCGAGCATCTGGTCGGCTTCGTCGATAACCAGTATCTCCACCTGGTTCAGATGAACATCGCCTCGCCTGGAGAAATCCAGCAAGCGACCGGGCGTAGCAACTACGATATCAATGACCTGTTCGCCGAGCAATTGCTGCTGTTTTCGATAGTCCATTCCGCCGAATACTGCAACGGTTTTGCTCCGCGAATATTTCCCCAGAGCATTGGCGTCTTTCTGGACCTGCAGGGCCAGCTCGCGAGTGGGAACCATAATCAGGGCGCGCGGTGTACCGGGTGAACGATTTCCCTGAATTGGGTTCTTCTTGAAAAAGGTCAGCATAGTGATCAGAAAGGCTGCCGTTTTCCCGGTTCCGGTTTGAGCCCGGCCCGAAGCATCTTTCCCGGAAAGCGTGTGAGGTAATATCTCTGCCTGGATCGGGGTACAGTATGAAAACCCTAGGTCAGCTATCGCATGCATGACTTCCGTCGGCAGGTCAAGATCATGAAAGCGGGTTTTTCCTTCTACAGGATCGGCCTTAAATTGCGAAAGGGACCATTTCGGTTTGGGCGGCCTTTTCGATTTGTCCCGTGGTGGGGTCGGAGCGGGCTCGTCTGCTGAAACCTTGGATCGGGTACTTTGGCGAACGGGACGGGGAGCTTCCCGGCGACGCTCAACTTTGACCTCAGGTTCCGGCGACGGCGTGGAAACGGTATTTTCTAACGTATGTTCTTCATCGGTTCCGGATGGCTTCTGGCGAAATATATTGACAATTCTACGTAGCAAGGCTGTTCTCAGTTCCCATTGATAATATCACTAAATAGATTTTACCATGAAATGCCTGAGAATGCTCAGGCTGGGACCTGGTAATCTTCGGAAATGGTGCATTAGTGTAAACAGTGGTTCTTAAAATACCACCCGGAGCCAGTGCCGCTTGCCTGTTTTTGTTGTTATTAGGTAGCATGAAAGGTGTACGAAAGGAACCTGATATGCCTGAACTGACGGATTGGAATGCCCTCTGGAACGAGCAAATCAAGCTCGCTTTGCGTAAATGGGGGGACGAACACTTCTGGTATCAACCGACTCAATTGCCCCCTGTTAGCGGTTTTGTGAGACGTTTTCTAATATAGAATACAACAGGGATTATTGCCAGTATCACCGCAGCCACTAAGACATAGATGTAGTAGTTCGGGTCGGATGATTCCTGGCTTTCACTTCCAACCCCCGGTTCATTTTGAGACAGTTGAATGTTAATCGGAATCTTGATTCCGGTGCCAATATTTATGCCGGATGAATCGCTGAGAGAAAGAACTCTGATGTGGACCATGTAATCGTCTGTTTCTGCCGGCAATGACTTCATAGTGAAATTGATCGTTTTGCTTTCGTAACCTGACAGCGAGAAATCACTATCCTCGAACTGGAATAAGTCCCCAAATTCCGGCTCCTCGATATCGATTTGAAACCGCGCTGTTTCACCCTGATTATTATGTATATGAAGTGTCCGTTGAATTGTCGTTCCCGCAGATGCTTGAATATCAAACCGGTCCGGGCTTACTTGAAAGCCAGTCTGGGCCCATGCCGGTGAAGCGCCTGGCACGGCAATGAATATGATGATTACCAACAGTCTGAAGATTACCATGCCTGCTTCCTCTAGTGAGTTCCTCCCTCGAAAAACCATGTGTTGACTGAGAGCTTAGTGGAATATCGTTTGACAGAATCCCCGATACGATAGTACCATAATAGAAGTAAACGAAACAAAAGCTCTCCGAACCAGACCTCCTAAGGGGTAAAACCTATGGAAGCTGGTCGAAAGGGTATCACCGGAAACAGTGATGCCTTCCATGTTTGAGAAGGAGGGATTGCCTCGCGCAGTGGTATAATGCGCAAAGCACCTTCTGGAGGTGCTTTTTTTTTGGAAAACGAGAATAAATAAGAATCTCTCCGAGCCTGATTGCCTAAGGGGAAATCCTATGGTGACTGGCCGGCAGGGCATCACTGGAAACGGTGATACCTTCCATGTTGATTGAAAAGGAGGGAACTTGCAGTATATAGCGTTATGTCCACCATAATCGGGCCTCTTTATATACGATACTGAACCCCACAAAAAAAGGAGGAGAATCTTAATGATTAGAACTATATTTGCTATTTTTGTATTCCTGGCGCTTATGTTACCAGCGATTATGATTGCACCAATTGCGGTTGCCGACGGGGAGCCGACCACTTCCATAACGGTGACTAAATTTGCAGCTGATGACACGACAGTAATGGATAGCACTACGGTAGATATCCCTACGATGGAGGGAACGTTACCAGTTCAGGGAGATGGCATTACCCACTACTGGATGCAAGGTCCAACATTCGATCCCGGTAATATTCTTGATCCGGATGAAACCCTGAACCTCAAAGACAAAGGAGCTGTGCAGGGAACCGATGTAAAGGACCTCTGCGAACTCGTTGGCGGAGCGTCTCCCGGAGATACTATAAGAATTCAGGCAGAGGATGGATACGGTGAGAACTTCACGTATGAGACTATCTATTCACCGGTCCCGGATCAAGGTCCGATGGTCATGTGCTGGAAGAAAGACGGGGCTTATTCCGGAGCCGGTTATGATGAAGGAATTCAGCTCGTTTTCTTTGCTCAAACCGCAAATGGTAGCGGCCAGTTCGTATTTGGCAATCAGGATATGCACGACTGCCTGCCGGAAGATAACTGGCATTATTACTTTGATGGGGGGACCCAGTATTTTTCCTGCAATGGTGTCTCCATCAAGTGGATCGATACCATCGAGATTTATACTTCTGGTGCGAGCGAATGGGATCTTCAGTTGAATGGGGCTATCAACTACACGATGAGCCAGAATGATTTCCAGAATGGGGTCGCCTGCCACGGCGAAGTTACGTGGGAGGATGGTGACGATACCTGGAGCGGGATGCCGCTGTGGCTGTTGTGCGGTTGGGTGGATGATACTGAAACCCATGGCCCTGGCTCGTTCAATGACACACTGGCAGCAGCCGGCTACGAGATCATTGTCAGCGGATCGGATGGCTATAACCGCACGTTTGCAAGCGCAGACGTTGCCCGCAATGACGATATCATCGTGGCCAACAAGCTCAACGGACAGCCTTTGCCGGCGGATCGATTCCCGCTAAGGCTGGTGGGCCCCGGACTTGGCGGTGCGGATAAGGTGTCTCAGATCGTAAGTATCGACCTGGTTGGCATCCCCTGGGCGCTGGAACTGGACGGGGCGGAAAATATTGTTCTGCCTCAAGGAGATTTCGAAAACCATGTCGTAGCGAATGGAGTTCAATGGGTGGAAAGCGGCAGCGATGTCTGGAAGGGACTGGCCCTGTGGCGTCTGGTGGGGATGATGGATGATAACGATCCCGATACCTTTAATGATGCGCTGGCAGCAGACGGGTATGAAGTGAAGGTGATCGCCATGGACGATTACAGCAAGACCTTCAGCGGTACTGAAGTCGCGCGTAACGATGATATGATCGTGGCTAACACCTATAACGATGCGGAACTACCCCAGGATGCATTTCCGCTGAAACTGGTAGGTCCGGGACTCTCCGGGGGACAGAAGGTGAGAAACATCTGCCGGATCGAGATAGTGGGCCTGGGAGATACGGACTGGCAACTCGATCTGTTCGGTGCTCAGGATTACACCATGACCCAGACCGAGTTTGAGGAAGGGGTGGATTGTCATGGTGCGGTGACCTGGGTTGATGGAGATGATACCTGGAGCGGGATGCCGCTCTGGTTGCTGTGTGGCTGGGTGGACGACGCCAACCAGCACGATGCCGGAGCATTCAATGACGCTCTGGCGGCTGAGGGATACGAAATAGTCGTCACCGGTTCCGACGGATTCAATTATACCTTTAATAGCGGCAGCGTTTCCCGAAATAACGACATCATCGTGGCCAACCGATTGAACGGGATGCCATTGCCGCCGGATCGGTATCCGTTAAGGGTGGTCGGACCGATGCTGGCCGGATTCCAGAAAGTAGGGCAAATCGTCAGTATTGAATTGACCAGCCTTCCCTGGGCGCTGGAACTGGACGGGGTGGAAAACATTGTTCTGCCTCAGGGAGATTTCGAAAACCATGTCGCAGCGAATGGAGTTCAATGGGTGGAAAGCGGCAGCGATGTCTGGAACGGATTGGCCCTGTGGCGTCTGGTGGGGATGATGGATGATCAGGACCCGAACACCTTCAATGATGCGCTGGCAGCGGAAGGCTACGAAGTCAAGGTGATCGCCATGGACGATTACAGCAGGACCTTCAGCGGTACTGAAGTCGCGCGTAACGATGATATGATCGTGGCTAACACCTATAACGATGCGGAACTACCCCAGGATGCATTTCCGCTGAAACTGGTAGGTCCGGGACTCTCCGGGGGACAGAAGGTGAGAAACATCTGCCGGATCGAGATAGTGGGCCTGGGAGATACGGACTGGCAACTCGATCTGTTCGGTGCTCAGGATTACACCATGACCCAGACCGAGTTTGAGGAAGGGGTGGATTGTCATGGTGCGGTGACCTGGGTTGATGGAGATGATACCTGGAGCGGGATGCCGCTCTGGTTGCTGTGTGGCTGGGTGGACGACGCCAACCAGCACGATGCCGGAGCATTCAATGACGCTCTGGCGGCTGAGGGATACGAAATAGTCGTCACCGGTTCCGACGGATTCAATTATACCTTTAATAGCGGCAGCGTTTCCCGAAATAACGACATCATCGTGGCCAACCGATTGAACGGGATGCCATTGCCGCCGGATCGGTATCCGTTAAGGGTGGTCGGACCGATGCTGGCCGGATTCCAGAAAGTAGGGCAGATTGTCAGCATCGAGCTTCACGATTATTCCTGGACGCCCTGGCTGTACGATTTTAACATCAATGGCGCGATTGAATATAACGAGATGGTGGCTGCTTTGCTCGATTATCTAACGAACGAGATCAGCTATGGGAAAATGGTTGACGTATTGATGCAATATCTGGCTGGTCCATAGCTTGGAAGTGCAGGTATCTTAGTGTGAAGAAAATCCCTCTTTGTCTCCCCCTTTTTCGAAAGGGGGAAAGAGGGGGATTTCATAGAAAACGGAAGGAGCAAACGGACTCGTCTTGATTGAGGAAGGGAGGAAAACATGAAGCGCAGAATTGTTTCTATTGCCCTGTGTTTGGCGCTGGTTTTACCTGGTATCCTGATCCCAACGTTAACATCGGCAGAGCCCACTACTTCGGTCACAATTACTAAATATGCCTCTGATGGCACAACTATCATCACTCAAGCCACTAAAACACCGGCGGAACTGGAGACCGAACTGCCTGTTTCTGGTGATGGCGCCACGCATTACTGGATGCAGGGCCCTACCTTCTATGCGGAAAACCTCTGGGATCCGGCGGAAACATTAAATCTTAAGGATAAAGGAGCGGTTCAGGGATCATTAATCAAGGATTTGTGCGAACTAGTCGGTGGGGCATCAGTCGGGGATCGGATCGAGATTAAGGCCGTTGACGATTTAGCGCATGAATATCGATATGAAAGTATCTACGATCCGGGTTCCGCAATGGGTTCGATGGTTCTTTGCTGGAAGAAGGATGGGGGCTACGCAGGAGCCGATTTTTCGGAAGGCATGCAACTGGTTTTCTTCGCCCCAACTGCAAATGGGAGCGGGATTTTTGTGTTCGGCAACCAGGATATGCATGATTACTTGCCGGAGGATAACTGGCACTATTTTTTCCATGACGGCGTTTTCTATCCCTCAGTGAATGGCCTTTCGATCAAATGGGTTGATGAGATCAACATTTATACGAGTGGAACGACATCGTCGCAATCGAGCGCTTCGCTCAGTGCCACCGCCAATGTAGTCCTGCCCATCGTGGGGATTGAGCTGAATGTGGATTCGGTGGACTATGGTGACCTGATGCCGGGCCAGAAATCGGGCACCGAGACGGTAGTTCTCAATAATACCGGAACGGTGGATTGCAGCGTAACCCTCGAGATTCGAGGCGAAGATACCACTGCTCAGAACTTCTATAAACAATCGCTGTTCGTGAATGGGTCACAATACAACATAAATGACATACTCGCGTCGGTAACGGTAAATAACTCACGGGCACTAAATACTCAATTACGGGTGCCTGACAGTTGGAATGAGGGAGGCGAGCAGAAGGCCACGTTCATCTTCTGGGCCGAGGCGCAATGACACCGCAAATCGGATTTTGAGAAATACAGCCTATCCGGAAAAACATGAAAAAACTGAAATGGTTGATACGTTTGAGCCCAGTGGTGTTGCTGGCTGTTCTCTTATGCTTTTCCGCTACCACCCTGGCCGCCGAACCCACCACTGAAGTCTATCTGGTAAAATACGCAAGCGACAGTACGACAGTGCTTCAGGAAAGCACAGTCGGCTATCAATGGATGGAAGCAAACTTGCCTGTGTATGGGGACGGGGTTACCCATTACTATCATCAGGGACCGGTCTTTGAAGGGGATATGTGGGATCCCCAGGAGACGGCCAATCTGAAAGATAAGGGAGCAGTAAAGGGAACGGCCGTGAAGGACCTGTGTGAGCTGGTCGGCGGCATGGTACCGGGTGATGAAATCATGCTGGCTTCACCCGATGGCTATCACGTGAGATTCGCTTACGACAATATTTACCGGCCACTTGCTCGCCAGGGAACGATTACCCTGTGCTGGTTCAAGGGCGAGGATGCCGGCGCCGGGTATGATTTCGGATATCCCGGAAAGGATGAATACAATTCAGCCATGCAATTGATCTTCCTGGCCGGAACCCTCAATCATGAAGGTAAACCGGTTTTTGGTAACACCGATATGCGCATTTGCCTGCCAGAGGAACAATACCAGCATTTCTATGATGGGCTTGCCAGCACCAACGGGCTTTCCGGCAAGTGGATCAGCGAGATCCGTATTTATAGCGGGGAGGCGCCGATCGATCCAGCCATCGATTTGGCCGATATACCCGGCGAAGAGTCCCCCGACGATTTTCCCTGGGTTCCGGTTTTTATCGGAGCGGTAGGGTTCATACTGGCCGGATCGGCGATTATTATTTGGAAAAGGAAATAGATCTTGTCAACATCGAAAATGCAGTTTATTAAGATTTCACCCTCTCCTCAATCCTCTCCCCTCAAGAGAGAGGAAGTTCTCTCGCCCGCCGTGGCGGGAGAGCGACAGAGTGAGGGGGATAACGAGAATGCCCTGATATACGAAATCAGTCTTGATTGGGCAGTAGTATGAAGAAAAACCGGATTGTTGTTCTTGTTTTCGCAGTTGGCATTATCTGTATCATCGCTGCAGGGGTTGTATATGCCCTGGATTCCGGCGCATCCGATGAAGCCATCGAATGGGATGTAACCCTTGTTGGCTCCGATGGTAGCGAAAAGACAATCAGCTATAGTGAGATCAAAGAGATGCCGTCCGTTTCCGGGCGGGGTGGGTTTTTCACCAGCGTGGGGGTGATCAACGGGCCTTTTGAGATCAAGGGGGTTCCGGTGGTTGATATCTGCGATCTGGTGGGCGGGGTTTCCCCGGATGAAATCGTGTATCTGTATGCGGTGGACGGTTACTCCGCTGTCTTTGATTACGATCAGGTAAGGGGAGACCTGGATACATTCGATCCCGAAACGATGAAACTCGTCCCTCATGGTGATTTACAGGTTATTCTGGCCTACGAACAAAATGGTGAACCATTGTCTGGCGAGTATGGCAAACCGTTACGACTGGCTGTGATCGGTGATGAAAACCTCCTGACGGAAGGTCACCACTGGGTGAAGTGGATCGACCGGATCGAGATCGTAAAGCTGGATTAATATGCGTTACGCGATAAGTATCATTCCAATACTTTTCCTTGTCATGCTATTTGCCGCAGGATGCAGCTCGGATAAGACCAAACTGAGAGTTATCAATGCCGGCAGCCTGATGGTGCCGTTTGCCGAGATGGAAGAGGCATTTGAAGCGGAGCATCCGGATGTGGATGTGCTCATCGAGGGGCACGGCAGCATTCAAGTGATCCGTCACGTGACCGAACTCTACGCTGAAGCGGATGTCATTGCGGTGGCCGACCACTCGCTGTTGCCGATGATGATGTACCAGACGCCGATGCCCGAAACAGATGAACCTTATGCCGACTGGCTGGTCAAGTTCGCCACCAATCGCCTCGGCATCGCCTACACGCCTTCCAGCAAGTATGCGGATGAAGTCAATAGTGAGAACTGGTACGAAGTGCTTGCCAGACCGGATGTAGCTCTAGGTGTTTCCGATCCGCGGTTCGATTCCTGTGGCTATCGGTCTCTCATGCTTTGCCAACTGGCTGAACTTTACTACCATGACGATCAGATATTTGAGGGTGTTCTCGGGGAGTTTTCTCCCCGGATCACGGTTGAAGAAGTGAATGGCCAGCATGTCATTACCGTTCCGGAAATACTCCGTCCGAAGAAAGTATCAGTACGTGGCTCCAGTGTGGCGCTGCTGAGTACTATCGAATCCGGGGACATCGATTATGCCTTCCAGTATGAGAGCGTATCTCGGCAATACGGGCTGGAGTTTATCGAACTGCCGGTAGAGATCGATCTTAGTTCGAATGAGTACCAGGATTCCTATGAACGCGTTCAGTGTAAGCTGGCATTTCAGCGATTTGCTTCGGTGGTTCCTGTATTTGACGGTGAATCGATTGTTTATGCCATGACTATACCGGAGAACTCAGAACATCCCGAACTGGCGGCTGAATTCATTGAGTTCGTACTTGGTCCTGAGGGAAGCGCGGTGCTGGCACGGATGCATCAACCAGCCCTCGTTCCACCGACTGTTGACCATCGGGGAAATATTCCTGAGGTTCTGACAGGGCTGATTGAGGAATATTAATCAAGTATGTTCATTTGTTTTTAAAAAGCTCACGATATACCGGAAGTCGCGCACAGCTTCTGGTATGATCATTTCCACTTTGGAGGGGCTGTCGAAGACGAAGCCTTTGCCCATTACTTCTTCTTCGACAGCCCCC
>CAZDMY010000073.1:0-6213 GCA_964506405.1 uncultured Dehalococcoidia bacterium
CGAAACGAAAAACAGGCCCATCCTGGCAGACGTATAATTGATTGATCTGGCAATGCCCGCACTTGCCGACGCCGCATTTCATATGCCGCTCCAGGGAGACCCAGACGCAGTTGTCAAACATCCCCGCTTTGCGTAGGGCGGCTATGACAAACTTGAACATCACCGGCGGACCGCACAGTAAGGCGACTGTCCGATGCGGGTCTACACTTAAATCGGTCATCAATGTGGTGATCACTCCCACTTGGCCGGTCCAGCTTTCGTCACCCCGGTCCACCGTTTGCAGACAACAAACATCCCCCCGTTCCTGCCACTGGTCGACCTCATCGGTGCACAGCCGCTCTGTGGGGCACTTAGCGCCGTAATAGATATTCAACTGTCCGTAATCGTCTCTCCTGTCGAGGACGTAGTTGACCACCGATCGTAATGGCACCAGCCCCAGGCCGCCACAGGCGAAGATAATGTCCTTGCCTTTCATCTCGGTATCCACCGGAAACCAGTTGCCAAACGGACCTCGTACGCCGATCCGATCGCCGGGTGACAACCGGTGCAGCGCGCCGGTGACATTGCCGGCATTACGGACGATGATTTCAAACGAGCCTCCAGTTCCCGGGGCAGATGAGACGGATATCGGTGCTTCCCCCACTCCGGCGATAGAAACCATTACAAACTGGCCCGGCATATGGCCCAGTGGCACCCCCGATTCCATCTCGATCTCGAAGAATCGGTCGTGATCGGTCATTGCTTCGGAACGGCGTATCGTTCCGATTGCCGGCTTGTAATGGTCACGATCCGGCTTTAGCCTTAGCGTTTCTTCCACGAACAATCCTCCGCCAGCCGGTTGAATATCTCCACCGGATTGGCAATATTGGCTACACATGCCGTAATACAGCGGCCGCAGCCGATGCAGGCGATACGGCCTCCGATGCGATCCGGAACGTACTTCCCCTTTCGATAGTACCGATGCCGGTAGCGGGCAACAACATCCTTGCGGAAATTGAGCCCGCCCGCCACGGCTGTGAAATCCCTCAGCGTACAGCCATCCCAGACCCGCGAGCGCCGGGCGCTTCTTAGATCCCAGCCAACATCGTCGCGGATATCAAAGCAATAACAGGTCGGGCATATCAGGGTGCATGAACCACAGGAGAAACACAGGCGCGCCTTCTCATCCCAAACCGGGTGCTCATAGGATTCATCAAGAAGCTGTCCCCACGTAGACGGGTCGGCCCGCAACTCCCGCTGCCGAAGTCTGTTGTTGTTGTCTTCCCAAACCTGCCGGCGGCGGTCTAAATCCGCACCGGCAGCATCATCTGCCTGGGCCATGCCGCCAAGTAAAGCCTGTCCCTTTTCCGTAGCCGCATCTACCAGATAATGCTCACCGATCCGGGTAAGCAGGATGTCGTACCCCTCCGTTACATAGGCGGTGCCCATAAACCCGGCGAAGGTGTTGGGCGATATATTCTGGACGTCTACGGCGACGATGGTAGCATTTTCCCGGCGGGCGCAATAGCGGAGGTCGGGATTGTTTTGATAAAATATCTCATCCATCTGTGAGATAGCTACCAGGTCATAGGGATGCACACCGATGACCACGAAGGGAGCGGTGTCGATAACGCTCTGGTAACCTTCGGCCTCTGTGTATATAAGCAGTTCTTCCCACTGCGGTTGAAAAAGCATCTTTGGGGGCAGGATAGTCACATCGTAGTCCAGGCGCAGATCGGATGCCCGCTTCAATGGGGCAAATATGAAATCATCGGCTTTAGCCTGTACGCCGATCGTTTCATATTGTTCGATAAGCCCTGCAATCCACAGATCAAGCGTCGGTAAATCGGTTTTCTTAACCATCATTTCAGGTAAACTGCATAGTTGAATGTTTCAAGCTTCGGATTTCTCACGCTTTTGCTATAAAGGCCCGCCGCTCGTTAACCCATTGTAAACCCGGTCCATCTCTCGAATAATATCCCGGCGGCTGATAATACCTACCACTTTACCCTCGACGACCACAGGAACACGGCGGATACGCCTGGCAGCGAAATCGTTTACTATTTCCACAACTGGCATATTCGGGGAATAGGTTTCTACCTCCCTCACCATCACCTCAGCGACGGTGGTTCGGGGTGCATTGCCGCTTACCAGGCAATTGACCAGGTCATGTTCGGTGATGATTCCCAGCAGGGCACCATCTTCATCAACGACCGGAAGTCCGCTTACCCGTCGATGCAGCATCAGCTTTACTGCATCGGTCAACCGCATATCGGGGGAAATGGCCACGACATCGGTGGTCATGATATCCCGGGCCAGGCGTTTCATCCACTCACTTCCAGTACGAGCTTATGTGCTTTAATATCCGGGTTATACAACATGTTTTGTCTAACTTACCATGATAGCAGGGTATATGCAATCCGCTAAGGGTCTCCGTCCCTCAAATGGCAAAGTTCATTTGTGCTGCAATGCCATGTATAATAACCATTAGCTGGTAGAACCTGACATTGACAGACAATTGTATTAGTGAAATGATACCGGCCCAGTCACCCGCTATCAAAATAGGAAACCTGTAACGAAATGAAAGACATCATTCGCAGTCGGTACCGGATACCGGGTTCGGTAAAGTATGAAAGTGAGGCGTAGCGATGGCGAAGTTCTCGATTGAAGGGAAAAATCTGTTTGCGGTTTGCGGCAAAGGAGGAGTGGGGAAAACCGCTGTTACCGCCATGATGGGCCGGATACTTGTTGAAAGCGGCCAGGCTGGCAAACTGCTGCTTATTGATGCCGATCCGGCGATGGGCCTGCTGACAGCGCTCGGTATCCGGGTCAGGCGCACGATGGGTCAGGTGAGGGAAGATATCATTAGAACCGCACGCAGCGGTCAGCAGAAGGATAAGGAAGATCTGGTCTATAATCTGGATTACATGACGCTGGAAGCCCTGGAAGAACTGGATGATTACGCCGTGCTGGCTATGGGCCGGACCGAAACTCTCGGCTGTTACTGCCCGGTGAACGATCTTCTGCGGGGAACCATCGAGACGCTTTCCGGAAGCTTCGATACCATACTCATCGATGGAGAAGCAGGTTTGGAGCAGATCAACCGTCAGGTAATGCGAAGGCTTTCCACTCTGATCATCATCTCCGACGCTACGGCCCGCGGAATTGAGACCGCGCAAATGATTAAGACTATGGTGGAAAAGGACAAGGTAATCAAAGTCGACCGTCTGGGACTTGTTTTCAACCGGGTCTCAGGCAACGAGGATTTGCTGCGAAAAGCAGCGGAGGAAATCGATCTCGAAATCCTGGGGATTATTCCACAAGATGAGATCATCGCCTATCACGACCTGATAGCCAAACCGATCACCGAGCTTCCAGCCGATTCCGCTGGGCTGGCTGCGGTGAGGGGTATAGTCGGAAATCTAATAGGAATCGCCTGCTAATTCGTTTCCTGGCATGATCATAGTACTAACCTCTGAAAGCCAACCGGTTCCGTCATGATGTCTTGGAAAGTTACCTGTGGCAAATAGATACATTACATCTCCAATGACAAATAATGCTGCAAGGTGTAAAATGAATAATAAATATTTTCCTCTATGGTAATAGCAGGCGTTATTGCCATACCAGGGAAGGAGAAATTATGAAACGGCTACTGAAAGACGAACGTGGAATCGCAACAATCCTGATCATTGTTTTCAGTGTACTGGGTGTTATCGTAGTCGGAACTGGAGTTACGGCGGCAGTACTCTTGTCAGGCGGCGTAGAAATAGAAGTCAACAATCAGAGTTGTGGCACATTGGATATTGCTAAGAATACGTCAGCAGGCGATTGGAACTGGCTGCCAGGTGTGAACATTCCTTCGGAGATTGATCAGGGAGAGACGGCTACAATAGAGGTTCCCGAGCGTTTTATAGACTGGGTCAAAGTGCAATATGATGGGGTGGAGGTAAGTACATTCGGCAACTCATTTATGGTCAGCACATCAAGTCTCGACATGCAACTGTCCACATGGGACGGCATACCTTTAGCTGAAATGGTGGGGCAACAAGTTGAAATATCTGAACCTCATACGCTGGTGTTAGAGTGCAGATAAGTGATCCTATAGACTAATCCACCTCTGTTCAATCTTATTATTACAATTGCTGACTAATCACAGCATTAGTTATATTTGCTTGCAGATCAATTCGGCATTTGTTGTTCTCATCTTTCCGGCATGGACATGATCGATGAATGCAGGATCACTATCCACCTTAAGCCCGATGGTCGTACACTTGGAGGAGCTGTATGTTTCTCGAATCTTAAGTTATGAAGCGGCCGGGTTGCAAATCTAACGATATACCAAGAGACGGATTAAGATAGAGTTTTATACGTAGCTGTTGCTTCATTGGGATTTGCTTACTAGTGTCACGTCAACCATGAAATGTCATTCCGGACTCGATCCGGAATCCACTTCCCTTCACCCCTCTGGATTCTGAGTTTCCTTAGAATAACATGACGTCAGGTCAAGGTTGACATAGCACCAGCCACTCAAAGATCATCCTGGCTGCTTTCTTATCCAGCGGCTGATTGTTGTTTCCGCATTTGGGCGATTGTACACAACTTGGACATCCCTCCTCACAGGGACATTCGGAAATCAGGTGCAGTGTTTTTTCCCAGAGGTCGGCAACTAACTCGTATCCCATCTCGGCTATCCCCACCCCACCCGGATGAGCATCGTAGATAAACACCTGAGGACGGTTGGTATCCGGATGAAGCGGCGTGGACACGCCCCCGATATCGTTACGGTCGCAGAGCGCGAACAGCGGAAGCATGGCGATGGCGGCGTGCTCGGCGGCGTGGAGTCCGCCGGCAAAATCCAGTCCCTCTTTGTTCAGCATTCGCTCGACTTCGGGCGGGATATCAAACCAGAATGCCACGGTCTCAAACGACTGTGCCGGTAGATCGAGTGGTTCCTCTCCGAGGGATTCTTCCGTATAAACCCGCTTTTTCTTAAATCCGACAACGGTGGTTGTTACCTCAACCTGGCCGAGATTTACTGTGGTGTTGCCAAGAGACTTTGTATTGGATGTTCCGATGATATCGAGCTCAGTGATATCTTTACTCTGGGTATAATAGTGGGCATCGGTAGGCAGGGCGTGGGCCACGTGAGCTGCCAGGTCCAGTTTTGTCACCAGATATGCTTTCCCCTGATGAAGATACACCGCCCCGGGATGGATCTGGAAGAAGGCCGTATCCGATTCGATGGTTTCCAGGAGCTGGCCGGTTTCGATATCGACCAAAGAGTAGTTAATCGATGAACTCGAACGGATATTCACTTCCTGGGAGGGATAGTTGACGGTGGGCACGACATACCATCGCTTCCCGCGAATGCGAAGCAGGCCTTCCTTTTGCAGTTCCTCTTTCAAAGCTGCGAATCCGCCGAAGTATTTGCTGTCGGCATCTGTTATGGGGAATTCCCATGCCGCACACAGCAGATGGGGTTTCAGGATGTGGGGATTCGTCGGAGAGATTAAGGCGTGTTCGAAATCCTTGCCGAACAAGGCTTCCGGGTGTCGCATCAGGTACTGATCGATGGGATTTTCCGAGCCGATAAGGATGCTCAAGGAGCGGTCACCGCGTCGGCCGCTTCTCCCTGCCTGCTGGAAGGTGCTGGCGATGCTGCCCGGATAGCCGGTCAGGATGGTAGCATCCAGTTGCCCGATATCCACACCCAGTTCCAGGGCGTTGGTGGCTACGGTTGCCAGCAGCCTCCCATGAAAGAGCTCGCGTTCGATCCGGCGACGGTCCTCAGCCAGATACCCGGCACGGTAGGGTTTGATCAGGTCGGCCAGTTCCGGAGAGAGGAGTTCCAACTGTTTGCGAACATACACGTAAATCAATTCGACCAGCCGGCGCGTTCGGGCAAAGGCGAGACTACGGGTACCGCTCTGGATGAGTTCGGTCAGCAACTGTGTCGCTTCGCTGCTGGCGCTGCGGCGCACGGCATTAGCCTCGTCGATCAGCGGCGGATTCCAGCAGACGAAATCCTTCCCGCCGAAGGGAGCGCCGTCCTCGGTAATCACTTCAAACGGCAGACCGGTCAGATTCTCGGCATGCTCTCCCGGGTTGGCAATCGTCGCTGAGCAGCAGATAAACTGTGGATTTGCTCCATAACGGGCGCAAATGCGGCGCAGCCGCCGGATAACGTTCGCGACATGGGAGCCAAAAATACCCCGGTAAGCATGAGCCTCATCG
>CAZDMY010000073.1:6223-10082 GCA_964506405.1 uncultured Dehalococcoidia bacterium
ACGAATTTCAACTGCCCGAAAAAGGAAGTCCACGACCGATGGTTGGGCAGCATACCAAAGTGCAGCATATCCGGATTCGAGAGAATGATTCGTGCCGAACGCCGGATGCCCGGGCGTTCGTTCTGAGGTGTGTCGCCATCGAAAGTGGCGGCATTCAATTTGGGATATATTGCCGAGGTAAGGCCGTTGAGGGTTCTGAGCTGATCCTGGGCCAGTGCTTTGGTGGGAAACAGGTAAAGCGCCCGTCCGTGTTTATTATTCAGCAGTGTATCGATGACCGGCACATTGTAGCACAGAGTTTTACCACTGGCTGAAGGCGTAGAAACCACCGTGTGCCTTCCACCGTTCACAGCATTGACGGTCTGAGCCTGGTGGCTGTAAAGTGGCAATAATCCGAATGCCTCGAGGGCGGCTTGAAGGGAGGCATGCAGATGCTTATCCAGGGTGCCGTAATCAGGCTTCCGAGGCCGGATGTTTTCGCGATGGACGATCTGGTATTCGTAAAAAGGAGAGCTTTTCAGATGATCCAAAAAGGCCGACGTATCCATGCATTACTCACGGGGCAACAGCCGTTGGACGATCAGCTTTGTTGCGTTGGCTCTTAAGAGGGGTTTCGTCCAGCCCTGAAAAGCTTGCCTTGTGCCAGGTCTGATGGGAAGGGCGCTATAAGACGTTCAGGATTTCGATCTCATAATCCATAAATTCGGAATCCCCACGAGACAGTTCGATGAAGTTCACCACTCTTGAAAGGATCTCGTTGGTATGCCGGCCATCGTTGCTGACACACACCACACCCAGCGTGGCAACTTGCCAGTAATCATGGTCATCGATCTCGGCGATAGAGACGTTGAATTTACTCTCGACTCGCCCGCAGATCGACTTGACTACTTTCCGTTTGCCTTTGAGGCTGCCGTTTTCAGGCAGACGTAACCTGACTCGCAATACCCCAACGTTCATCTTGGAAAGCAAGCTTTGGTTGTGCCCGTGCCAAATGAGTGCAATTGCTTAAGGAAAGGCTTCTTATGAATCCCGCGTATTGGCAAAGCACTCGTTGCAGTAGACCGGTCGGTCACCGCGTGGAACGAAGGGAACTTCGCACTCCGCTCCACAGTTGGCGCAAACCGCCTTGTGCATCTCACGCGGTCCCATTCGGGAACGCTTCCTCAACTGCCGGCATTCCTGACAGCGTCGAGGTTCGTTTAGAAGCCCGCGCTGTTCATAGAATTCCTGCTCCCCTGCGGTGAATACAAATTCACGTCCGCAGTCGCTGCAAACCAGGGTCTTGTCCGCAAATGCCATAGACTGATCTCCCCATAGATTATCTGTGTACCCAATTCAATTCGTGGAATGATATGCGGCTCAAGACCGGATTTGAGATCGATACGCGTGGAATAGAAAGCGGATAATTGAAGCCTTCGTCCGACAGGTGGTCACTCTCTCCGAGGATTTTGAACTACATCTCCCTGAACCGATTTGGTTACACTGTTTGACGTACATTCTACACCATCAGGCACGGAAGTGCAATCGTTGAGATATAAAATCCTGAAAATCGCCCCGTTTCAGGCCAGGTAAACGCGGGGAATTGTGATGCCGTTAAACTGGGAGGCGTAAGCCGTGGTATAAGCACCTGCCGGAAAAATGAAAACCTTATCACCAATTTCCAGTTCCGGCAGATCGACTTCATCTGAAACCACATCCATGCCATCACAGGAAGGGCCTGCCAGAGCCCATTTTTTCGGAGTACCTTCTTTATCGGCAGTGATGGTGTATCGAATGCCCCCCAGGGTTTCCATCAGACCGTTGAAAACACCGACATCGCAATAAAGCCAGTTAGTGCCGTTTCGCTGTGCTTTTGCGATGACGCTGGTCACCATCATGCCAGCCTCGCCAACCAGGGATCGGCCGGGTTCGGCCATAATTTCAATATCACCGGGAAAATACCGGGATATTGCCTCTTCAATTGTTTTTCCGATCTGGGCAATTGAAGGAACTGATCCTGAATGTCTGATGGGAAAACCACCGCCAACATTTATCATCCTTAGTTCAAGTCCATGTTCTGAAACGCGTTGTTGAACCTGGCTGCATTTCTGTATGGCATTCGTCCATGCGCTCTGGCTGTGGCACTGAGAGCCGACATGAAAGGTGATTCCCAGCGGTGTGAGATGGTGTTGCGCTGCTTCCAGAAGCAGCGTGGCCCCCTGTTCTATTTCGACACCGAATTTCCCTTCAAGCGGCCAGTCGCTATCCTCATTCGGAACAGCTAAACGCAGGTACAACTTGCTGCCGGGCGCAAACTTTGCCAGTTTACGGATTTCCTCAGCAGAATCAAAGGCAAAAAAATCAATGCCCGCCTGATGTGCCGCTTGAATAAAGGACGTGCTTTTCAGTGGATTGCTGGAAATTATCCTGGCGGGAGATACACCGCAATCCAGTACGAGTTTGAGTTCCTTAAGGGAAGATACCTCGAACCCGCATCCTTGTTGATGCAGCAACTCCACTATTTTTTTATGGGCATTGGCTTTTACCGCATAGTAAATGCGGACCCTGGGCAATGCTTTCCTGAACGCTCGGTAACGGCGGGAGATGGATTGCTTATCGATTACCAGAAAAGGCGTCTGCCGTTTATCGGCCAGACGCCTTGTTTTTCTAATCAGCGTTGAGTTGAACTTTCGTTCGGTCAATTTCGGAATATCTCCCCGCAAACTCTAGATCTCAGGCGCATATCGTAACAATACGAAAGCCGTATTCTACTGGATATTAGGCTGCGGCCGGCTCAGGGTGCGGACTTTCACACCGGTTAAGCCGAATTTTCGCTCCAGACGCCGGGCCGCCTGTTCGGCATCGAATTCACGGCACGAGAATATGTCAATGCTAACGTAGGATTGTTCGGGGAACATGTGGATGCTGATATGACTTTCAGCCAGAAGTACAAAGCCGGAAATGCCCTGTTCCTGCAGCTTGTATTCGGAGACCTGGGGAGTGGATACCTTGGTCATTTCTATTTGCTGGGGGTACGTATCGAGAAAGCGGTAAATGAATTCTGTTTCCTTTATTTTTTTGGGATCTCGAACGTACCCGTCGATTATGAGATGCATCGGATCCACCCCCTTTTTTTAGAGTTTTACTATCGAAATATGTGTTTGGCCAACAACTTCCCTTCGTACCATCTGCCGAATGCCGACGCACGAAGCCCGGGCTTGGAATTGTTCTTCGACGACCGAACATCCGTGACGTGACACGGCTTATGTACGATTCCACTGAAACAACTGCTAGGGTCAGCTACATCATCTGCTGGTGATAAATGGTCGGTTTCCATAAATTAGGAACCATCACCCCCCATGCTGGCAGAAATGCACAGCAAGTCGAATAATAACATATTTCATGGTCGGATACAATATCAACTTTCCTCCAATGGAAAATGAGCCTGAAAGGAAAGGTGAAGTGGTATATGATCTGAACCATGCGCCTGAATGAGCAATTAAGAAAACGGGAAATAACCTGTGGGAAAGTACGCGTTTGAATTTGCCGGGGGTTTTTAGCCTGTCGGGTAGACATCCACAGAGAATTGTTATAATATGGCAAGCAATCCAACCAGCCAGGAGGAGACAATGGATTTTGACCTGAACGAGGAACAAGTGTTGTTTCAGAAAACGGTTCGCAGCTTTGTGGCCAACGAGGTAGAGCCCCGGGCCGCCGAGTGGGATCAAACCGAGGTATTCCCCTATGAAACGACTAAGAAGATGGCGGAAATTGAGCTTTTTGGGGTGCCTTTCCCTCAAGAGTATGGCGGAAATGGGGATGAACTGGCATTTACCCTGGCCACAGAGGAGATTTCCAGGGGATCGGCCGGACTGGGAGT
>CAZDMY010000074.1:0-10077 GCA_964506405.1 uncultured Dehalococcoidia bacterium
AATCCGGTATCGAATGAATGACTAACCAATAATTGATGAATGCAAAAGGGCGCTCCGGTTTCTTTCGTACGGAGCACCCTTTTTTATTTTCAACAGGGTAATAAACATCTTACCCTCAGCTGCTATTATCCAGTTCCTCCATTCTTCCCGTTACCGTGAATACGACACGCTCGCAGATATTGGTAACCCGGTCGCTGATGCGTTCCAGTTTGTGCCCTACCCAGATGACCCGTGTTGCGATAGGGACATTTTCCGGGTCTTCGATCATTGCTGTGATACATTTAGACAGGACTTTATTATACAGGGAATCGACGATATCGTCTTCCATAGCGATTTGCTTAGCTCGCGCGGCATCTCGCTCCACAAAAGCCTTGAGACTGTCCTGGAGCCTTTGCATACCGAGTTCGGCCATCTTGGGGATATCGACCAGGGGTTTAAGGCGTGGATCATCCCGCAGCAGGAGAGTGATCTCGGCGATACCGGCGGCATAATCTCCCATTCGTTCCAGGTCCGTGGCCAGGTGGATGCTGCTGATAATCGTACGGAGATCGCTGGCCATCGGCTGCTGCGTTGCGATCAGCCGAACGCAGTTTTCTTCGATATCAAAGCGTTTCTCATTGATCAGCTCATCATCCTGAACGATCTGTTCGGCAAGCCCCATGGACCGGTCCCTGAGCGCCTGAACAGAACGGGCAATGGCTTTTTCCACCATGCTGCCCATGATCAGGATATCACTCTGAAGCTCTTCCAGTTCGTTTTGAAATGTCTGACGAGGCATATCAACCCTCCTCTATCCAAATCGGCCGGTAATATAATCTTCCGTCCTCTTATCCACCGGATTGGAGAACAACTCATCCGTCGCCCCGCATTCAACCAGTTCCCCCATCAGGAAAAACCCGGTTCTGTCTGATACCCGTGCGGCCTGCTGCATATTATGGGTAACGATGATAATAGTATAATTCTTTTTCAAATCCTGCATCAGTTCTTCGATCTTCAGCGTGGCGATCGGATCCAGGGCCGAGCACGGCTCGTCCATCAGAATCACCTCAGGGTCCACGGCCAGCACCCGGGCAATACAAAGACGTTGTTGCTGACCGCCGGAGATGGAAAGGCCGGATTTCTTCAAGTCGTCTTTGACTTCATCCCAGAGCGCTGCTGCTTTCAGGCTCTTTTCCACAATTTCCTCCAGTTTAGCACGGTTTCTAATACCGAGCCGGCGGGGACCGAAGGCTACGTTTTCGAAGATCGATTTTGGAAAGGGATTCGGCTGCTGAAAGACCATTCCCACTTTCTTACGCAGTTCTACGACGTCGATCCTGGTCTGGTAGATGTCTTCGCCATCGAGCAGCACCTGGCCTTCCAGCCGGGTTTTTGGGATGGTGTCATTCATCCGGTTCAGGCAGCGCAGGAACGTGGATTTTCCGCATCCTGAAGGGCCGATCAGGGCGGCTATACTGTTCGACTGAACGCTGAGAGAAATATTATTAAGTGCCTGGCATTTACCGTAATAGAAATTGATGTTGCTGGCCTGCATCTTTTTTGGCATAATAGACCTCCTTAGCTTCCCTGCATCCGGGCCATCCACCGGTTGGCGATAAGCCTTGTCAAGCTGTTAATAACAATTATCGTGCCAACCAGTATGATGCCGGCCCCGAACGCTGCCTCCATATCGTTCATATCGATCGCCCGTGCCAGCAGATCCAGGGAAAGCGTAGCGCCTGAATCTGTGGGCGATTCCGGAATATGCATCGCGCTTCCACCCATAGTCACGTAAAGGCAGGCAGTCTCCTCCACGGCGCGACCCAGGGCAAGTATGATGGCCGTGATGATGCCCGGCATAGCACCGTATAACACCACGTGGCGGATGGTCTGCCACTTGGTAGCGCCCAGGGCATAAGCGGCCTCTCGATATGAATGGGGAACTGCTTTAATTGCTTCCTCGGTGGTACGGATCACCGTGGGTAGAACGAGGCATGCCAGCGTTAGCGCGCCGGCGATAATGGAGAATCCCAGGCTTAAGGCCATCACAAACAGCGCGAACCCGAACATGCCGAACAGGATAGAGGGAATTCCGGCCAGTGTCTCGATCACCCAGCGAATCATAGCAGTGAGCCAGTTGTCCCGGGCATATTCCGCCATGTAGATACCGGCCCCGATTCCCAGCGGGCAGGCGAATCCCAATGTCAATCCCACGATCCACATGGTGCCAACTATAGATGAACGAATCCCTCCGGTATCCTGTGTAATCCCGCCGGTTCGGTCGGTCGTTAAAAAATCCCAGCTTATTGCTCCTGCCCCTTTGATTATTACGTAACCGACGATAATTACCAGTGCAGCGATGCCGATTAAGGCAGCAAGCCAGCACAGTGAGAAGGCAACCCGTTGGGTGAGCCTGGGAGACATCCTCATTTGAATTGCCTCCGGCGCAGGATCATGGCAGTGCTGTTCAAGAGAAGGATAAATACCAGCAGGATAATTCCATCTGCAAACAGAGCATTCCAGTGGAGACCGGCTGCGTATTTGATCTCCAGTGCCGGGGTTGTGGTGAGGGTTCGACCGCAGTCGGTGGGCATTTCGGGTATGATGAGGCAGTTACCCATGACCATATAGACAGCCATCGTTTCCCCGATGGCACGGCCCATGCCCAGCACGATAGCAGCCAGAATGCCTGAGCGTGCCGCCGGGATCACTGCATGCCACATGGCCTGCCAGCGGGTGGAACCCAGGGCCAGAGCGCCTTCCCGGTAAGCGGCAGGCACTGCCCGGAGACTGTCCTCCGTGATACTTACGATGGTAGGCAGGATCATGATTGATACTACTATGGCACCGGCCAGGACGCTATCGCCGTATCCTTCAAGCGAGGGGTGGATATCGCCCAGTTTCTGTATTTGAGGGACAAGCAATACCATACCGACCAGTCCATAGACGACGGATGGTATACCCACCAGAAGCTCGATGGCCGGCCGGACGATTTGCCTCATCTGGTGGGGGGCAACTTCTGCCAGGAAAATGGCACACATGATCCCGATGGGAACGGCGATCACCAAAGCTAAAGCGGTCAGGTAAAAGGAACCGATGATAAACGGCAGCATGCCGAACGAATCCTTACCTGGCCGCCATTCGGTGCCTGATATCATATCCCAGGTACCGATATCGGTGAAAGCAGGCCACGATTCCCGCAGCAGGAAAATGACAACGAGAGCCAGCACGAAGATGCCGCTCAAGCCGCAAAGCAGGATGGTCCATCGCCAGGTATGGTCGGATAGATAGTGTAGTTTTATTCCTCTGGGTTGCGGGAACGGAATCCTTATTTTCTCCATCTGGAAGCCTTCGGCTTTGTCAGGTACGTGGATTTCTTCTGATACAACATTTTGATTATGTTAAACCCCCCCCTCTTTCAGGCTGTCCGAAAACTTCAGAATAACGGCTCAGGCACCACAAAACGTAGTGCGAGGCTTCAGCCTTGCCTATTTGCAAAACCCTGAAGGGTCGCGCTACGAACGTTAAAGACCATGCAATTTCGGACAGCCTGGACGAAAGGGGGATTTCCATACATAGGGCAGGTGACATTCGCCATATTTGCCTACCCCCACCGTATCACAGGGAATTTAACCGGATGTTAATAGAAGATTAAGGGAGTGTTAAGAAAGTGGAGAGGCAATCGTGGAATGAAACACCGGGTTTTCAGGCCGTCGGCAATCGGAAACTAAAGGTAGCGCCTTCTTCGGGCTCGCTCTCCACCCAAATCTCACCACCATGGATCTGAACCAGGTGTTTGGCTATCGCCAGGCCCAGTCCGGTGCCTTCGCTGGAACGGGCTTTGTCCGCTTTATAGAAGCGCTCGAATACATGGGGAAGATCGTCAGGCAGGATGCCCGGTCCGTTATCTCGTATCGAAACGGTAACGCTGCTGTCTTCGGGTTTTGCATAAATTGTGACTTGACTATTTGGTGGCGAAAACTTGGTTGCGTTGTGCAGCAGGTTAAGCATGACCTGCAGAATGCGTTCGGCTTCCGCCCGGACTAACGGCAGATTTTCCTGAATATCCTTTTGAATGGAAATTCCCTTGCGCTCGGCCTGCGGTTCCAGATCGGCGATCGCACGGTCGATTACCTCATTCAGGGCGACAGGTGATAGCTGAAGTTCGATCTGCCCGGTTTCGATGCGGGAAAGCTCGGCCAGTTCTCGAATTATCTGGGTCATGCGGTCGATCTCCTGATCGATGCGCCCCAGGAAATTAGTTGCGGTTTCAGGTTTATTAATAGCACCCTCAGCCAGCGTCTCGACGACTGCCTTTATCGAGGCGAGGGGAGTTCTCAACTCGTGGGAAATATTACCCACGAATTGCTGCCGAACGGATTGAAGCCGGCGTACCTCGGTAAGATCCTGAAATATGAGAAGGGCTCCAACAGAGTCGTGGTAGGAAACCGGCGAGACGATTGCTCGCAGCAGTTTCCCTCGGGTGTGTTGTTCGATTTGCCCGGATTGTTCCTTTCCGGTTTTCAAATATTTCTGGAAGAGAGTGTCCACTTCGGCATCCGGGATGACTTCTCTCAATCGAGAACCGACAGCTTTTCGGAAATTGAACCGGAACATCTCCCGGGCTGCCGGATTGGCCATTACCACTGTACCGTTAATATCCGTCATGACTACGCCATCGACCATGGTATCCAGAACGGCTGCCAGTTTGTTCCGTTCGGTGGAAAGGTCCCCGATGGTTTTCTTAAGACTTTGTGCCATCTCATTGAAAGCAGAGGCAAGAGAGGCGGATTCATCGTTTGTCGTCGCATAAATCGTCTGGTCCAGTTCACCATTGGCGATGCGTCTGGCGGCTTTGGTGACTTCCTGTATTGGACGGGTGGTGATTCGGGCAATATACAGTGCGACCAGAATGGCAAAAAGCGTGGTGATACCCATAGCTAACCCGATTGTACGCTGCAGCGTATTCACCGAGCTATTCACTTCATCGGTGGGCAGAGCCACCCTGGCTGCGCCCAGGATTTCTCCATCAAGTACAACAGGTACGGCAACGTACATCATCTTGTGTCCCAGGGTCGTGCTCTTTCTACGGCTTTCACCGGTCCCCGATTCCAGGGCTTCCCGAACCTCCGGCCGTTCCGCGTGATTCTCCATGGTTTGAGGATCGGTTGCTGAATCGCCCCACACAGTGCCGTCCGCAGCGATGATGGTCACCCGGGCGTCGATGGTATCACTGAGTTGATTGGCGAGTTTATTGATCACTTCAGTGTCCGTTGCATCCCAAAGCGATAGGCTTGATTCAGCAACAAGGAGAGCATCATCCTCCAGTTGAGCCTTAAGGTCTTCAATCTTTTCGTTTTTGACAAAATTGGCTAGAAAGAAACTCAGGATAGCCATACTGACCAGGATCAGTAGAACGTAAGGGATCGCTATCCGCCACTGGATTCTACGAAACATCTTTTATTCTCACAGAGTTATTATTCATCACAGCACGTTTTTGAATATTAAGGTCAATATCCAGCCGAGACCAATGCAAATGGGAAATGTGAGGATCCAGGCAATAACAATATTTCCGGTTACACCCCATCGTATGGCTGATAGGCGGCTGGTGGCTCCTACGCCCATCACCGATGAAACCGAGCAGTGCGTGGTACTTACGGGTATGCCAAAATGGGAGGCCAGTTCGATAACACCACCGGCGGAAAAATCGGATACGAATCCATGGGGTGGATCAAGTTTGGTGACCTTCATTCCAACAGTTTTGATAACTCGCCATCCGCCGATGGCTGTCCCAAGAGAAATTGAAGCGGCGGCAGCTACAACAATTCCCCAGGGAATGGAATCCCAGTATTTGTCGTTCTCGTAGTAAAGCACAACTGCCATTACCATCAGAGCAATTGGCATCTGGCCATCGTTTTTCCCATGGGCGTACGCCAGGAACGCCGTTGTCAGGTATTGCGCTCGCTTGAAAAACTCCAGCACATGTCCGGGAGCGGCTTTGTACAGTAACCACATTAGAAGGACCATAAGAACAAATGCACCTACAAATCCCAGGAGGGGCGCACAAGCCACAGCGGCTAAAGTTTTTTCGAACTTCTCCCACCCGATTTCACTACCTGTGGCAAATCCTGCTCCAACCAAACCGGCTACAAGTGAGTGACTAACGCTGACCGGCAGTCCATGATAAGTAGCTAACACCACCCAGGCGACAGCCGCTATTACAGCACCTATAACAATGGCGTTACCATCATCTCCGATAACTGCGTTTTCATCGAGAATACCCTTGCCGATGGTCTTGGCCACGGCTGCGCCGATGACAGCGCCGTGAATTGCCCCGATAAGATTGAAAATGGCCGCAATGATGATGGCATTTCGAGGTGAAAGGGCGCGACTGCCAACAGAGGCTGCCACCGCGTTGGCAGCGTCGTTCAGTCCATTTGAAAATCCGAAGCCAATCGCTACTGCAAAGATAACGAACAGCAGGACTTGATCAAGCATATTTCAGCACGATCCCTTCCAGGACATTGGCAACGTCCTCTCCCGTATCCACTGCGCTTTCGAGATTCTGATAGATGTCTCGCCACTTTAGAATTTCCCGGACATCGGTTTCTTCATCAAACAGATCGCTCAAAGCGGCATGCCTGAGATTGTCCGCCTCGTTTTCCAGGCGGTGTATCTCAATGCAATGAGGGAGTATCTCCTTCAACTGGCGTGGATAGCGGAGTAGGGGGACCGCTTTGGTCAGCTCGATGGCAACTTTGTTAATGATATAAGTGATTTCTATCGCTCGCGGGGTGGGCTCGTCAATGCGATACAGGAACAAGCGCTTTACGGCGCCTTCGATGAAATCAAGGATGTCGTCCATTCGGTTGGTTAGCAGCGCGATGTCTTCCCGATCAATGGGGGTGACAAAGCTCTGATGAAGGCACTGGATAATCCGATGGGTAATCTCATCCCCTTCACGTTCCAGCTTTTTGATGACCATCGCTTTATCCCGCTGGTTTTCGAAATTATCGAAGAGGTCTACGAGCCGCTCCGATGCCACTGCCAGATTTGCCACAGCAGCGTCGAACATATCATAAAACTTCTGGTTACGGGGAATAAATGAGAATCTTGGCAAAGTAAACCTCCTGTCTATTTGAGGGAAGTTGTTTTGTATTGGGGAAGCAGGGAGTGGGATATTCGGGGATAAAGCAAGCGGGAGAAAAGAGGGATTTCCACCTGGCGAACATAGCTTGTTTCATCAGCCTCAAGCGTACTGGGCGGAGTGCCATGAACATACTGGGAATCTGTCCGAATTCCAACTAAGGCCATTGTAGATGGGTATATAGAGGGTTGTCAAGCTGGATGTAACACTAGCCATCGAGTTTGTATCCGATTCCCCGGACGGTGATCAAATATTGGGGTTTGGAGGGCTCTGCTTCGATCTTTTCGCGCAGCCAGCGAATGTGTACATCAACCGTCCGCGTACCCCCGACGTAGTCGTATCCCCAGACGCGATCCAGTAAGGTTTCACGAGTGAATACCCTGCTTTTATTCTTAGCCAGGAACAAGAGCAGATCAAACTCCTGTGGTTTTAAGTTGATTGTTGTATCACCCAGAACAACAACCCGTCTGGCAGGATCGATGGTCAGTGCCCCGATATTGACGGGTTCGTCTTCCGAGTTGCTACCTGTTGCCTGCTTCATCTCGGCACGCCGGAGCATCGCTTTAATACGGGCCTTCAGTTCCCGTATGCTGAATGGTTTGGTCATGTAGTCGTCGGCGCCCAGTTCTAAACCCAGTACTTTGTCGACCTCTTCTTCTTTGGCGGTGAGCATCAGGATCGGCATGGTAGTTTCCTGGCGCAGGATACGGCAGATAGAGAACCCATCTACATGGGGCAGCATGATGTCGAGTATCATCACATCGAATGGTTTTGAACGGGCTGTCTCCAGTCCTGAGTTTCCGTCCGATGCAGTCTCGACGGTGTACCCCTCCTGTTCGAGATTGTATTTCAGCATCTCCAGAAGGGTGGCCTCGTCTTCTACGATCAGTATTCTACCGGTACTCATTTTCATTTACCGATGCAAAAACGACTGAAGATCATATCCAGTAGTTCTTCACTAACGGACTCCCCGGTGATTTCTCCCAGGGCATCGAGGGCGACTTTCAAGTCTATTGTAACAAAATCTTCGGGCATATTCCCCTCCACACTTCTCAGGGCTGCAGCCAGATGTATCCCGGCTCTTTCGAGGGCTTCCTTGTGACGCGTGTTTCCCACCAGCAATGAATCGGATGGTATGATGGTGCCGCCCAGCGCCAGTTCGGCCATACGGTTTTCCAGACTTTCAATGCCTTCGCCCGAAATTGCCGAAGTATGAACAATCGGCCATTTCAACTCGCATAGATCCGCTTCGAAAGCCAGATCGTTCTTGTTCGCTGCTGCCAGCACAGTTTTCCCTTCCAGGAGGTGGAATATCTTTCGATCTGCGTCGGTAAGGGGTTGGCTCGTGTCGATGACGAGCAAGATCAGGGAGGACTGATCGATTGCACGACGGCTTCTCTCGATGCCGAGCGATTCCACCAGATCCTTGCTCTCGATAATCCCGGCGGTATCGACCAGTACGAAAGGGATTCCCCTGATGTTGACCACCTCTTCGAGTGTGTCGCGGGTGGTGCCGGGAATGGGAGTGACGATGGCCCGGCTCTCTCTCAGAAGTATATTCAGCAGGCTCGATTTACCAACGTTGGGTTTGCCGACGATGGCGGTGCGGATCCCCTGGCGGTAGATGATCCCGGCGTCGGCACCGATGATCAGTTTCTGCAGTTGTTCAAGTGCCGATCGGATCGGCCCAATTGCATCCTGATCCTCCACTTCGTCATCCGGGAAATCGATTCGGGCGGTAAGGTGCGCCAGCACGGAAAGGAGTTCATCTCGAACGGCGGTTATCCGGTTTGAAAGCTTTCCCTTGAGCCCATCCATGGCCAGTCGAAGGCTTTCGTCGGTTTTGGCCTGCACGATATCCAGCACGGATTCCGCTTGAGAAAGATCGAGCCGGCCGTTGAGAAATGCCCGGAGCGTGAACTCGCCCGGTTCGGCAGATCGGGCCCCTTGTTTGAGAACCAGTTCCAATATTTTTCTAATCGGGACGATCCCGCCATGGCAGCTGATCTCGACAATGTCTTCACGCGTATAGGTGCGAGGCGCAGCCATGTAAGAGACCAGCACTTCATCGATCGCGTTGCCGGTTTCCGGATCAGTGATATAACCGTACGACAATTGATGGTCTGAAAGTGGGTTATTGAAAACCTTTCCTGCAATGCCCCGCGCGTTGTCCCCGCTCAGGCGCACGATTCCAATCCCGCCTTCGCCCAGGGGGGTGGAGATGGCTGCGATGGTGTCCTGGTACATGGCAAGGTTAAGTATAGCGTTTGAGAAAGCAGCGGACAAGCTGAGGCAACCAGACAAGAAAATACAAGGAATAACACGTCGTTCCCGACTCCGGAGGTTGTGTCAAAACTGGAATATCAGGTAGTAATGAGTATGTCATTCCCTTGCAAACGGGAATCTCTAATCGAAGCAGAGAGGTTCCTGCTACAGTCATTAGATGCACCCAGGTATGCGCATTTATCGACCACGTCGTTCGCCGCGGCGAACTCCTCGTGATGACATGCTAAACAAATAATCAATAGGGCCTCGTTCTATATGTCATTGCGAGGCCACGGAGGTGGCCGTGGCAATCTCCTCATCAATCGGGAGGAGATCATACGCCACGGTCCCTGGATGCGCTGTGGCGTGCGCGTCTGTGACCTCAAAGAAAAGCAAGGATTAATCCCCCAGCTTGCGCACGCTATTGGAGCGGCACTTGGGGCAGGTCCGCTCCTGAGGCTCGTTTTTCTCGGGCCTGGGCAGCGAATACTCGTGCCCGCACCTTAAACACTTGAAGTTATCTTGTTCTGCCAAATTGACCCCTTTGGGGAAATGCCAAATAAATTACCAATTACAAATCACAAATGCCAAATGAATGCCCAATTTCAAATCACAAATGCCAAATGAATGCCCAATTGCAAATATCCGAAATCGAATGCCAAATGCCAGAGCCGATTCTTCAGGGG
>CAZDMY010000075.1:0-10018 GCA_964506405.1 uncultured Dehalococcoidia bacterium
CCGAGTTGGTGCCGATGATGTCAGGATCGAAGGCATCGATATCGCTTCTGAGACTTTCCGGCGTGTAATGGCCGACGATATAATCGAAAAGCGCCACTTCTGCGCCGGCCCGGATACAAGCGGCGGCTACATAGGAAATACCTAGCGGTGGTGAAGGTGCTTCCGTTAACGGATACGGAGAGGCGACTAAAGCGATTCTCATATTATCTCGGATATCGGGATATTCCCATTATACACCAGTTCCCTGCACGATTAAATCAGTTTGCATATTTCTTTTTTTGAAAAACATTACTGCCCGGCTGTTTCGTTTCGCACCCATATGAAGGAATTTGCCACTAGAGATCAGGGGTTTGCGAACCCGCAGTGTTGCTATTCCTCCCCGGACTGGGCTCTTTCCATCCGGTTTCGGGTGCGAAGGATATCTTTGATATCGTCACATGTTTCCCTGTAATTGCAGGAATTGCAGTCCAGGTCGCATTCCAGATCGTATCCCTTTTCCTTCCAGTATTCCTTGATTATGTCTTTGCGAATGCTTTCCACGGTTTCGGCGATAGTATCAAGTTCCTGAATATCGCTTTTACTGGATGTGACAAACACGATCTCCATGGACTCGATCTCCGGGATGCCGGATTTCATAACGATCATCAGGGCGCGGCCAAGCGTTTGCAGGTCGAATCCCTTGGCGGCTGCCTTCCTGCTGACCCTTCCCCAGATACTGCGAGAGGAACTGCGGACCATATATCCTTCGAGGTGGTCGGAGATGTGCTGGTATTCTTCGATCTTATCCTGAAGGTCGGGATTGAGTTTTTGCCCACCCAGCATGATGACCTGGCCGAATGGCTGGCTGCCCCCATCCAGTTCCGGGATGTCCGGCCCGATTACTGATACGTGCCCATCATGGATGAGCGACGGGTCTTCCGTCCACAGAATGAAGCCGGTTGAACCCTCAGCGGGGTTACCCAGTTCGGTGAATGTGTCGGAACGCAGGATTATACCCGGATTTGATCCGGGGCCCACTTGAACCGGCATTCCCTGATAGAGCGCATCTACCGAGGAGGGGCAATCATGTTCCTTTATTGATTTGCCCTTCAGATAGTCCCGAACTTTCTGGATATACTCATCGAAGTTTGACATAGTGCCTTTGCTTCGCTTATCCCAATCCCATTGCCGTGAAGAATTGGGAGATTCTATCCTTCATCTCATCCAGTGAGGTGTAACGTCTATCGAATTGATCGACACCAATGACCAGAAACGGTACGCCCAGTTCCCGGCACTTTTCCCGCATGAGGCTGATGGAGGCTGAACCGTCTTTGTGCCCCATATGGCCCGGCAGGATGACGCAATCGATTTTATAGTCTTTTACGATACGATCGATGTCCATCAGGAAATTGTCTGCGATGCCGCGAGCCTGCCTTACCATCGGAGGGTCCAGGAGGTTACGTTTCGCCAGACCCTTGAAGATGGAATCTTCGGTTGAAGTATCGATCGTCGTATAAGGTGCATAGCCGAACATGCACAGGACGATGTTAACGCCCCATTCGTCCTGCATCCATTGGGCCAGTTCGTTGAACCAGATAGCCTGAACATCAAACCAGAGCACGCGAATTCTCTGGTTCGGTACTTCCGGGTCGTTGTCCCGAATTCGTCGTTCCGCATTAGCGATCAGCGCGTTAAACCACTCAGTGTGCTCTGGATTGCCAGCACCAGCCGTATAAACCAGGGTGAATGGGGCCATAGCCAGGATATGTCCGTGCGGGCACGGCACCGCCCGCCTGAGTTCATTGTATTCAGCCCAGAGGACATATTGCTCGTTGGTGATTTTCACGATCTCTCGGAGCCGATCGATATCCAGCTTCTTACCCGTCTGTTCTTCGAGAAAAGTAACCATTCGTTTGAGTTCGGCGGCGAAGTAATCGATACTGCGCTCGTCGCTGTAATAGGGAGGATCAGGTGTAAATACAGGGATGCCGCGCCAGGCGGGATGATTTCTCATTGCTTCGTGAAGCCCAACCACACCATCGCATGGTTCACTCAAGGGCAGAATCATAGTGGGCGGCGGCAGTACACCGGCGTCCAGGTAGTACAGAGCCAGCCTCAGTAGTGTGCATACGTCCGACGCTACGGCCAGATTGTCTACTCCAGTAAGATCTTCCATCATGTGCGGGTTTTCGCCGCCGCCGCCAAACGACTGCGCGATTGCCTGATACCAGTGGATATCCAGGGCGGTGAATATTTCGGGGGCGTTGGTGAAATACGTTGCCGCCAGGGGTTTACCTTCTTTGACGCACTCGACGGTCTTAAGGTGCTGAGCAAGAACGTTCTCCACCAGGGGGAGGTGAATGGGGGTCATTTCCGACGGCATGGATTCGAGAATCTGCTTGATTCCCTCATAATGGGCAATTTCCTCATAAACTCGTTCCAATCCTTTTTCGGCTTTAGCATCCATTATTCTCTCCCCGCGATGGTCTCCAGAAACGCCTGAACGCGCGTTTTCAATTGACCAACTCCGGTCAACATATATTCCCTGTCCAGCATTAGAAGCGGGATATCCCAATCCTTGAAATCGTTCTGGATAGTAAATTGCTCGAAACCCCAGAAATCACAAAAGGCGAGCCGCTCTAAAATCACCCCGTTCACCTTGAAATCACGAATCATATCCCGGACAAACTGCGATCGTGCTTCATACATCCCGAAAACACGCGGGCAGGATGGCCGGTCGACGACGTAATACCGGGAAAGCGCGGTTAACGGATCTGCGTTATTCAGGTCGATATCTTTCCAGAACATCCTCGAGCCGAAGCAGAGGGAATCGGTAACGACCAGTGCGCCCTGTTCTTCGATCTCTTCCAGAAGACCGGGGTTATCCAGTTCCCCACCCATTACCATCAGCCGCGCACTATGGCCGGACATTCCTTCCGCACCAGCCAGATCTTCAAGAAGATCGGAAAGAAGCTGGTTGTATTGAGCAACGGGCATGGCTGTACCGGCTACGGTAACTGCCAGCGAATCGGCTCCGGTGATCGGCGGCTGTTCCGCTTTTCGAAACTCGTACAGCTTACGTTGCAGGCTTCGCGCCAGATTGTGTTGCTCAATGGCATTTAGAATGGCATCATCGGTAATCTCGATTCCGAAATGCTGTTCCATTTCGCTTTTAAGGTTGATAAGTTCGTCTCGGAACCATTCAACCTGAGCCTCCTGCGCTTTTCGAGGCAGACTCATCATCCGAACAAAGGGGGTGGGTACTCTGCGAACCCAGTGATCAAAAACACGCCTCACGTTATCACAACTGTTCAGAACCACCATACCATCCAGAAAATCCAGTTCACCCTTCAAAACGCAATTGAAGCTATGGCGCACGAAGCTGCAATTGATGGTGCTGAAACATGAATCCGAAAGCTCCGTTCCCTTACTACCGGTAGCGCGCATACGGAACGGTAGAAGCCCTGCGGCAGTGATAAGTTCCTGCGGAAAGGAAGAACAGTAGTAACCGATGACCTTCCCGCCGCCCTCTTTCCATTGCCGTATGTGTGGATTCTCCAGCTTACCGGCGGTTTCCTTCAGTGTTTGCAGTGGCTTTGAACTGATTGAGGTTTTCAAAACTTGCTCCCCTTCATAGACAGTATAAATACGGATAAGGGGCAGGCTTTAAGAACCTGCCCCACCGAGTCATCCCTTTAACATGTTCTGATATTACACTCGATCAGGGCTGAAAATTTCCTAACCCAGCCCCATCCCGCGGAAGAAGGCTGAGAAACGATCCTTTACTTCATCCGGGCTGGTATATGAGCGGTCGAAGAGATCCAATCCGATATGAAGGAATGGTACCCCCAGCTCCCGGCAGGTTTCACGCATGATGCCGCCGGCGGCCGAACCATCCTTGTGGCCCATGTGGCCGGGCCAGACCACACAGTCGATCTTGTAATCCTTGACAATTCTGCGGATATCATTGGAGAAATTCTCAGCGGTGCCACGTGCCTGGCGAATCATGGGTGCATCGATCAAGTTGCGCTTGGCCAGGCTCTTGAACATGGCATCTTCGCTCGAAGTATCGATCAGGGTATAAGGGAAATTGCCAAACATATCCATGGTCAACACAGCACCCCATTCCTCCTCCAGCCACGGCATTAACTCAAATACCCAACCGTACGGCATGATGTCGAACCAGAAATAGCGTATTTTCTCTTCGACACCGGGGATACCTTCGCCCTTCTCCACCCGTATTTCGGCACACTTGTAAAGCTGGTCAAACCAGTCCGTACAGCGTGGATCGCCGGCGACAAAGCACTGGCTGACTGCGAATGCCTGTGCTCCTCCAATGCCCCATCCGTGCGGACACGGCACCGCACGGCGCAGTTCGTTGTATTCCTGCCACTTTGAGTACGTACGGTTGGATTCTTCAGAGACAGTCTTGAGCATGTTGATATCCAGAGAATGTCCGGTGTGTTTTTGCAAAAACTCCACCATTCTTTTCAGTTCGTCGGCAAAATAGTCGATGGCGCGCTGATCCGAGGTATAAGGCGGATCCGCAGCATATACAGGTACATCTCGCCAGCCCTTGTTATGCATCATGACCTGATGCAGCATGGGTGCGCCATCGCATGGATAAATCAGCCCTAACACGCAGGTGGGTATGGGCATCTGTGCAGTCTCGATATAGTAAATCGGGAGCCGTATTGCCGTGCAGAGGTCGCTGCCGAGTCCGATCTCCTCCGTTCCCTTGATATCTTCTGCAAGGAACGGAGCTGATGCGGCCAGGAACGGTGTTTCCATCAGCATGTACCAGGGGAGGTCCATAGCATGGAAAAGTTCCGGTGCATTGCAAAAATAACCGGCGATAAAAGGCTTATTGTTCTCGGCGCAGTCGATGACTGTTTCTTTCGAATCGAGCAAAATGTTGAGCAGCTTCATCTGGAGCTTATCTTCTTCTGAAAGCTCCGGTATCAGCCCCATAGTATCCAGAAGGAATTTGAACCAGTCACGCTCTTTCTTGTACCGGGTCAAAGACCTTTCCATGATCTCTTGTTGGCTTAACGATGTAACATCAACAGTATCCATTATTTTCCCCCCAGCATTTCAAGGAATGCCTGTACTCTAGTTCTTAGTTGCCCTCTACCACTCAAGACGTATTCGCGGTCAAGCTTAAGGAAGGGAACCCCCGCCTCCTTCAGATCCTGATCGTTCATATAGTGTTCTACCACCCAGGGATCGCAGAAAAGCAGCCGTTCCCCGATGACGCCATCAACTTTGAAATCCTTAACCATATCCATCAGGAACTTCCGTCGTTTGGGCTGATCCCCGTAGCTGCGAGGGCAGGTGGGACGCTGCTGAACCTGGTATCGGGCGATGGCCTCATAAGGATCACCCTCTTCGCTGATATCGGCCCAGAAGAGCCGGGTTCCGAAGCAAAGCGAATCGGTTACCACCAGCCCGCCCTGGTCTTCGACAATCTCCATATATTCCGGTTCATCCAGGATTCCGCCGAGAACCATTATTCGCGAACGATAATCCCTGATGCCTTCCGCTCCTTTCAGATCCTCCAGCAATTCCCTGAGCATCTCGTTATATTTATCCCTGGGAATAGCCGTACCGGCCACCACCACCGCCAAAACATCGGCACCGGTGATGGGTGGAGCCTCCCCTTTTCGCAACTCATAGATTTGCCTTAACAGGCGGCGGCCTTCATTGTGAACCTTGATAGCATTCTTGAACTTTTCGTCCGTTATCTCGACTCCGAAATGCTTTTCCAGCTTGTCCTTAAGAATATGCACTTCATCTTTGTACCACATCACCTGAGGTTCTTCGGTTTTCTTGGGAAGATTGAACATCTCGACAAACGCAGTATCCAGTTGCCGTCTCCAGTTATCGTAGATACGCCGGACATGGTCGCAACTATTTGGAACAAGCAGTCCGTCGAGAATATCGAACTCGTGATTCAGCGCCATATTGAGGCAATGCCGGGGGAACGTACAGTTGATGGTCGAGTAGAACGCATCGGAAAGCTCGGTGCCCGTACTGCCGGTGGCTCGCATCCTTACCGGCAAAATACCGGCAGCGGTAATGAGTTCATCCGGCACGTGGGTACAGAAATATCCGATGATCTTACCCCCGTTGTCCTTCCATTCCCGCATCATCGGATTGACCATTACTGATGCAAGTGATTTGAATTCATCCAGTACCTTTGATTTGACATTCGTTTCCAATGGATTCACCCCCTGTAATTCTGGCTAACTTTTAATTCAGGTTCATACTGTTTGTTTGAAGTCAAGGATTATACGGCTATTGGGCAGCCTTCTTCTCCGCAGCCAGCAGTGCCGCCCCGACCGCACCAGCGATCTGCGGATCGTAAGTCAACTGCTTGACCTTTACCTTCAGGTGCTTCTCCAGTGCCGCGGCAAGTCCGGCATTCTTGGCGCATCCCCCGGTCAGGGCCACATCTTCCACCAACCCAACCTTGCGCACCATCGAATTGAGGCGGCCGGCCACCGAATTATTGATGCCTGCAATTATGTTATCCAATTCGTTCCCTTCGTTGATCAGGGTAACGACCTCAGATTCGGCGAACACTGTACACTGGCTGGTAATGGTACAGGCATCCTTCCCCTGTCTTTCCAGGGAAGCAATGCCATCCAGGCCACAATCCAGCACCCGCGCCATCCCTTCAAAGAAACGCCCGGTGCCAGCCGCACACCGGTCATTCATCACAAATTCCACCACCTTGCCCTTATCGTTGAGGGCCATCACCTTACAATCCTGCCCCCCGATATCTACAACCGTGCGGATGGAGGGAACCATCCACTGCGCCCCCTTGCCGTGACAGGTGATCTCCGAGATGTTCTCGTTGGCGAAGGGAACTCTCAGCCGGCCATATCCGGTGCCAACTATATAATCCAGATCGTCGATCGAGGAAAGCCCTGCCTGTTTGAGCGCCTCGTCCATGGCAATCCGGGCCGTTTCCTCGGGCCGCGTCGTCGAGGGGATGATGGTACTTGAGAGAATCTCCCCGTCCTTCATCACCACTGCTTTCCCAGTGGTGGAACCGATATCGCATCCACCGACTATCATTGTCTTATACCTTCCTTTATTTAAAGCTTCAAGCTATGTTATCCAGCAACTCAACGGACAAATCACCGTCCAGCAGCGGGGTAATGACCGCAAACATTTCAGCCAGGTAGGGAGTCGAACCGTGTACCAGGAACGCATCCATATCCTTGTACTTTTCCAGCACGACGAATGTCGAGGGATCGGTCTGGGACCTGTTCAACAGATACTCCAGCGTGCCTTCCTCCTGGCGAACCTTGGGCAGAATATCCTTCAAAGCCTTTTCGACCTGCGCTTCCTCTCCGGTCTTCGCCTTAATTTTGGCTACACAGACTATCATAGTTTGTCTCCTTTCGGTAGTTTTTTAACAAGGCACATGCATTGAACCGATCAACCCTGCTCCTGCTGAGCCAAAAGCTCATCGATATCAAGGGGTTCACCCTTGGATGATTCGCGCCGCATATTGATAGCACCATCCGGGCACCTGTCTGCGCACAAGCCGCAGCCCATGCATTTGTTGAAATCGATCACCGCTTTGCTGCCGTCTTCATTCATGCTGATGGCATTGAAATGGCAGAAAGCTTCATCCACACAAGTAGCGCATCCCATGCAATCGTCCGTTATCTCCGCCACATACCCGGAAGGGGCCATAATGGGAATAGTACCCTCCAGCAGGTTCCACATTTTAATCCCCATGCAACAGCAGTTACAGCAATTACATATCATATGGAAACAATTGCCGATCTCTCTCTTGAACCAGGCGGTGTGAACGAATCCCTTTTCGTGTGCCGATTCCAGCACTTTCACCGCTTCTTCCTGAGAGGATTCGCGGAATATCTGATTATGCTCGATCATGAAAGGGGCCACCGGATCGCCGATAAACATGCATACTTCCTGCTGGCCCTCCGGCAAACAGGGCTCCAGTGAGGCGGCCCGGCAGGCACAAACCCCCAGAGCGATCGAACCCGGATTATGCAGGATGATATCTTTGGCATATTTGAAAGGAACCACACGCTCAGGGACATCGATATTGATATCCTCTTTTTGTGTCATCAGCTTTATCGCTTCCTGCAGCCGGACTACCTTTGCATGGTAAATACTGGTTTCCGCCAGGGGGGCGGCATCGGATATCTCCTGGATATACATATCCATCATGTTATCCAGGTCTTCTCCGAGCATGTATGGTAACTCCCTGGTAGGTATCCCTAAATTCTGGACCACTTTGTTGAGAAAGTAATCGATGTATTTGAGGTAAAGGTAGGAAGGGAAGAAGTTGTTCTTCTCATCCTGGGGGAAATAATCGTAAAGCCCTTTCACTGTCTCATTCGGCATGTTACCTCCAGTCGGCTTGTAAACCAATAATTATTTCGAAAACTCCAACATTTTTAGTTTGACACAAAATCAGCTGAATGTGAAGGGATGTAGTGCTCTAATTTTACTGAGATAATACCTAAATTTCTCTAAGTACTAACTTGAGGAAATCAGGAAGGTCCTCAGATTGATTTTGTCGTTTCGCATTCCCAGTTTGTTCCGGATCGAGTAGCGGTGCGCATCGATGGTGCGAGGGGACATACTGAGCAATGAAGCGATCTCCTTGGTGGTTTTACCCTGTTTGACCAGATTGGCAACCTGGATCTCGGTGGGGGTCAGCCGGTAAAACCGGGTCGATATGCCCTGTAAGAAGGGCGCGGTAATATCATTGAGGTTCTCCTCCAGATTCTCCAGATACATTTTCTGATGCTCATCAAGGTTGGATTTCTCCAGGCGTTCCAGGTAAGGTAAAACGAATTCCTTGATATTGAACATGATCCGGTCTCCCATCTCGGTCCTGACTTCCTCGGCCTTTTTAAGCATAACCCGAAGCGCCGTGTTGGCTTCCTGAAGGTTCGCGGTGCGCTCCCTTACCAGTCGTTCCAGCCGTTCCTGGTGTTGCTTTCTTTCGGTAATATCCCTGGTGATGGAGAGAAAACCGACGATCTCACCATCTCTTACAACCGCCCTGGGATTCACCTCCAGGTAAATCTTATTCCCGTCTTTATCGACAGCCTCAAATTCGATGGCAGGATTCTGGCCCGGGTCTTCTCCGATAAGCTTGCGAGTGTATTCAAGGCTTCGCTGCCAATCCTCAGGACTCAATACACCGAAATCATAGAACCGTTTGCCCAGAACGTCCTCGCGGCGATGTCCAAAGATATCCTCAAATTTGTGATTCACTTCAATGATCCGGTCATCCAGCCCCACATATGCGATATGGTCACTGGCGTTCTCGATCATAGTCTTGAACTTTTCTTCGCTTTCCCGCAGGGTTTCTATTGTTTTCTGAAGCGAAGTTATTTGTTCCGCTTGCCGTTTGAGGCGGTTTTCAAGTTCCTCGTAAGACGGTTTTTTACCCATGGTAATTGACCCATCAATAGACAGAAAAGGCTCATACCTGTGATGATGTATGAGCCTTTAGCCATAACCTTTGTTCTTAGCTATCGATACGAATAGTCCGGCGGAGCCTTTGCCTGAACCTTCTTTCGGATTTCCCATAGCTTGTCTATCAGAGATTCCGGCTCCTCCTTGCCCGGCTCCTCCCAGGGTTTACCCAGATTGAGATCCGTGGCAATGATTTTATAAGCGTTGTAAGCTTCAGCACAACTGGCATTGGAGCCCACCCACCAGCATCCGCCGGTGGCATACAAATTCTTTATCGGGGTTCGATAGTTAGCCAGTTCCGGCGTGGGACGATTGGCTCCCACTTGTGAAGGGATACGATCGATGCCGGCCATCGTACCATTGGGAGCAAGGTTGCGCATACGCAGGTTATCGTAGGGGCTGTTAGCATCAATCCCGATAATATTGTCCCAGGTCATATTCGGAGCATATTCGACCCATATCTGCATCAACTCATCGGCATACCGTTTCTTGATCTCCACCCACTCCTTCTCTGAGTATTTGCTGGCAGGCGGTGATAATTGTTCATTCTGTACTACATGTT
>CAZDMY010000076.1:0-9995 GCA_964506405.1 uncultured Dehalococcoidia bacterium
AAACCGATACCATTTGGAAGGTGATTGAGGAAAAAGAAATCTGGATCGATCAACCGAACATGCCATCTCCTATCCCGGCTATAGAAATTCGCTGCTGGCACGAGGCTCAGGGTAACGATCCCGGCAAAGGTGAAACCAGTTACTGCCGCTACAGCCAAATCGATCCATCGTTCAACGACCACTGGGAAATACTATACGATTGGTGAGGTACTCGACGCCACTGCAGTTCAGTGGGACCGATTGAATCATGAGGATGCGTTTGGGGTGTTCCCTTTCTACCCAAAGACATCGGGCCTGGTAAAATCCGGCCTGTAACACAGCGGACTCGTCAAATCCTGCGTCCAGCCTCTCCACAAGCCGAGCCTCTCAAACTCTTCCATGACCGCATCATATTCTTCCTGTGATATCGTACGACCCAGTAACGGATGATCAGCAACCGCAGGTATCGGCCAGTACTGGGTCATGAGTGAAACATGGACTGACGGAGACAATTCCTCAGCTATGAACCGCAGGCAACTCTTGCTATTCTCAACCTGACCCGGCAAAATCAGATGCCTGATAATCAATCCGGAGGTAATGTTCCCCCGCTCATCCAGGTTGATATCGGGACCCTTCTGCCGATACATTTCCACGATGCAATCGGCAGCAATCCCGGGATACCCCGGAGCATCTGAATATTCAACGGAAATCGATTCATTCATGTATTTAAGATCCGGGAGATAGACATCGATCAACCCTTCAAGGGATTCGATTGTTTCTTTCCGGTCATAACTATTGGTATTGAAAACGTATACCGGCTTCCATCCGTGTCTTTCAATATCCACGATAATCTGCTTCATCTGGGAAATACAATGGGACGGTGAGACAAATCCGACCGCAGTCACACCGTTTTTAAGAAAACCGATAATTTGGTCGACTACATCTTCAAGATCTGATTCAACTGCTTGTGTTTCATTTCGACTGATCTGATAGTTCTGGCAATAGGTACACTGCATATTGCAGTGAGCAAAGAATACGTTGCAGATACCTTGCGAACCCGAGATAACCGGCTCTTCGCCGTGGTGAGCCACGACCCTGGCGACGTTTATCCCGGAGCCGCTACGGCAGTACCCCCATGGACCAGCGGTGCGGTCAGCACCACACAGTCGCGGGCATAACATGCATTTTTCAAAGGGATTGCCAACCCCTCGGCGTCCTACCCGATCCATTAAAAAAATTCCGGGAACAACTTACTGGATCACGTATCCACCATCAACTGCCAGTGCATGGCCGGTCACAAAAGAAGCCGCATCGGAACACAGCCATAGTATCGCTTCGGCGATTTCCTCCGGCTGACCAATACGCCCAACGGGCGCCTGATTGTTCAGTGAGTCAATAATGTCCGGAATGTTATCCAGCAGCGATTGAACCATCGTCGTGTGAATGACGCCCGGGCAGACCGCATTTATCCTGATGCCTCGTTTACCGAAATCCAGGGCTGCGGTTTTGGTAAGCCCTACAACCCCGTGTTTACTGGAAACATAAGGTGTTTGAAAAGGGAACCCAACGATTCCAGCCATTGATGCGGTGTTTACAATCGCCCCACTACCGTTTTTAAGCATCTCGGGTATCTCGTATTTCATGCAGAGCCATACACCTTTAAGATTGATCCCCATCACCTTATCCCATTCCTCCTCCGGGCAATCGGTCAAAGCAGTTATCGGGCCATTGACCCCTGCGTTGTTCGCAGCATAGTCCAGCCTTCCGTATGAATCCACTGCTTTCTTTACCATTGCCTCTACTTCAGCTGATTTGGATACATCGATTTGGACAAATACTGCCTCTCCGCCGGCGTCCTTGATTTTCTTGACCGTTTCCTCACCCCCATCGGCTACCACGTCAGAAACAACAACCCTGGCGCCTTCCCGGGCAAATGCAAGCGCTGTTGCTCGTCCGATACCTGCTCCCGCCCCCGTTACCACTGCTACTTTTCCTTCCATCTTACCCATGTGTTGATCCAACCTCCCTTTCGTTAAATTAAACTTGTCGTCCAATGTCATATCCGGAGGCAACAGCCGCCATGATAGTGCCCGTACCCTCCTCCATTACTGCTTTAGCGTCACCTGCTAAATACGACTCGATACCCTTGCGTTCCGCGATTTCCGCCAGAAACCGGTTTGGCCGGCGATCGCTGGCAAAGACGATGTCCTTTACCTCAGGCAAATTCTGCACCTGAGAATCGCCGTATATTATCCGTACTTTGTCGACGGGCCTGATTTCAATCCGCTGTACACTTAGATAAATAGATACTCTTTGGCAACCTTTGATTCGATCGAGAAGGTAAATACGATCCGCCTCGGCCATCTTGGCTCCCAAATGGCTTCCTCGCTCCACCAGCGTGACATTTTTTCCTGAGTCGGCCAGTCGGTGCGCGACCTGTAATCCGATCTGATCGCCGCCAATTACAAGTAATGTATCGCCCGTCGCACGGTTTTCCTCGATCAGTTCGTCGGCCATTACTGTTCCCAAAGATGAAATGTTTTCAAGTCCGCACAGAAATCCCTGGGGAACCAGCGGCAGGCTACCGGTGGCTACTATGAGTATGTCCGGGCGAATCTGATCGATGAGGTATTCATTGACCTCTGTGTTGAGCCTCACTTGGACCCCGTATTTATTGAGTTGAAGTTCATACCAGGGCAGTATATCGCCGATCTCCTGTCGCTGAGGCATCGTTGCAGCCAGTTTAAGTTGTCCTCCAATACAGGATCGCTGGTCGCATATAACGACTTTGTGCCCGGCGAATGAGGCTCGACGCGCCGCCTCGAGCCCGGCAGGCCCCGCCCCCGCTACCAGCACCCGCCTCGCTTTGGATCGCTTTTCGCCTTCGACTTCATTCATGATCCCCTCACGGCCAACCCGCGGATTGACGGTGCAACTGGATTCAGCGTAACGAAGAATATTGTCGATACAACCGAGACAATCAGCCAGGCATGGACGAATTTCCTCAATTTTCCCTTCGCGAGACTTGGAGACGAATTCAGGATCAGCCAGATAGGCCCTCCCCATCGCTACCAGATCGGCCCTGCCTGAAGCAATGATATCTTCCGCCATCACCGGATCCTTTACCCGCCCAACGGTGGCGACCGGTATGGAAACACACTGCTTGACTCGTTCTGTGAATCGAACCCTGTCCCCCTGAGGAACATACATTGGGGCAATCATCGCTGCAGCCGAACGTTTGCCGTAATTTGAACTACCACAGGTAATATTCAGGTAATCGACTCCTGCTGTTTGGAGGATGGGCGCCAGTTTGCACAAATCCTCCATTTGCCACATACTATTCTCAAAGGCATCATCCGCGCTAAGCTTTATTCCAATCGGTATGTTGTTCCCGGTCTTTCTTCTGATATCCCCGATCACCTCAAGCAGGAACCGGGCCCGGTTTTCAAGTTCACCGCCATACTGGTCTGTTCGCCGGTTGAAGTAAGGATCGAGAAAAGTATGCAGAAGGTAACCATGACCGGCATGAATCTCAAGGAAATCAAATCCGGCCTTGATGCATCGTTTCGCCGCGTCACCAAATGCATCGATAAACTCGCGTATTTCTCCTATTGAGGCTTCCCGGATATCCAGTCCTAGATCGGTCAGCCTTGAGATGGCGGAGGGCAGAAAGGTTGTCCCCGGAAGCATGGTAAGCCCCCCGTGATTCAGTTGACAGCCGAACTTGACATCTTGCCGGTGGATTGCTTGAACCATCCGTTCAAGTCCGGGCAGAACACGATCATCCCACAAGTGGATCATACGCATGGGCCGGACATCGCTGATCCGACCTGATGGATGAACGATACTCGCTCCCGTTATCATCATTCCGGGACGGCTTCGGGCTCTTTCGGCATAGAAAGCAGTGAGCTGATCGGTCGGAACACCGTATTCGTCGGTGCCAAAGCCAACACCCATCGCGGAAACCATCAGCCGGTTTTCAACTATCATAGAGCCTATTTGAATCGGCTGAAATAGATGCGCGAGTTTAGTCATCCTGTGTTCGCCCAGGGGAGAAAATCATTGCTTAAGCCCTCAAATATTGCGGCCCGCCTCAAAACCGTCGAGAAGTGCACCTTTGATGTATCCCATCGACCTGCAATCACCAGCCAGGTAGACCTTGTACCCGGATTGTTCCAATTGCTTCGCCAGAGCCAGGTTCGCTTCTACGCCGGTGGCTATTACAACCGATTCGGCCGGCACCCGGACGTCCCGGCTATCTTTGGTAACGCAGGTAATATCCTTTTCGCCGATCGATACCACCTTTGTTTCGCGCATCACCTTGACATCACTCTGATCGAGTTCATGCAGGATATGCCAGCGTCTGGGGAGCGCCAGTTCAGTAGCAAGCTTGCTGCCTTCTTCGATCACGGTTACCTGTCGTTTGCGTTCGTTCAAGAATACGGCCAGTTCGATACCGACCATTCCGCCCCCAATCACGGCCACAGTTTTCCCCATTGGCATCCACATTTTAGTCATTCGCTTAATAAGTGAAAGGTCATCGGCAATACCGGTTCTCCTTCCTAAATCCAGCATTATGCGCTGAATCAGAGTGAGTTTCTGGCGGGCTACATTTGAATCGCTGCCGGTCATGAGCGCTCTCAGGTCATCACCGCCCATCACATGACGCTGGTGAACACCGGGGATATCTGGAAGCTCTCTTCGGGCACCGGCAGCCACAATGATAGCATCGGGACTCATAGACTTAACAAATTCCGGAGTGACCTCCGACTTCAGGCGCACCTCAATCGGCAAATTTTTGACCTGGGATTTCAACCAATGATACAAACCTTCGTTGTCTTCGTACAGCATAGAAGCAAAGAAGAGCGTTCCTCCGAGCCGATTTCCCTTATCACAAAGAATGACCTGATGGCCACGAAGCGCTGCCACACGTGCGGCCTCAATACCAGCGGGACCAGCGCCGATAATCAGGATGCGCTTGCTTGATACAGTTTTTTCTACCTCGACCTCGAATTCCCGCCCGGCGATTGGGTTGGCAGTGCAGTGCATCGGTCTGTTCAGGAAAATCTCGCCAACGCAGTTATAGCAGGCGATACAGGGGCGAATATCCTCCTCTCTGCCAGCGGCCAGTTTATTAGGTAGTTCGGGGTCGGCAATCAGCTTTCGCGCTATGGCGATGAAATCGACCCGGCCTTCCCGAATAAGCCGTTCCCCATCCTCCGGTTCGATCCTTCCGACGGCGATGACGGGTATCTTCACCTGACGACGGATGCCCTCAGCCAGTCCCACGAAACCGCACCGCTGGTGAACAAGTGGGGCCACGGTGAAAGCCCAGCCAATAGTTGAATCGGCGTAAGCACTGACGTGAATTGCGTCTGCACCGGCACGTTCAGCTAGTATTGCCACCTGGATGGCTTCTTCTTCGGAAATCCCTCCTTCGATATAGAATTCTCTGCCATCCAAACGGCACCAGACAGGGAAATCCTTCCCGACGCGTTCCCGGATAGCGCCGATTATTTCCGTGAGCAAACGGCAGCGATTTTCAAGCGACCCTCCGTAATCATCGGTTCGTTTGTTCACCGCGGCGGAGATGAATGAGGCGATCAGGTAGCCATGTCCTGAATGGATTTCCACACCATCGAATCCCGCTCGCTTTGCCCGCTCTGCAGCATCGGCAAACTGACCAGTAACTAATCGGATATCCTCGATTGTCATCTGATGATAATCAAGAACTGCCCCTTCCTTCAGGAAATCTGCTGTGATGCAATTCATTTCTTCCTGGGTCAGATTATCAAAGAGATCTCCCGGTTTATCATGGTATTCTGAAGGGGCCCACCGTGGCCTTCCCAGTGGCACATCGTATCGGGCCACTTTACCCCCGTGATGTAATTGGATTGCCACTTTAGCGCCACGTTTATGGATACGTTGAGTGAACTGGGTCAGTTCAGGAATATAACGATCACCTGATATTCCTATCTGATGCTCGTTGCCCAGGCCAGCCGGATGCGCCACCGCACCCACACCAATAATAATCATTCCAATACCACCCTTGGCACGTTCCTCGTAAAAACGCTGCATACGCTCGCCCATAGAACCGTCAACCTCAGCCAGGTTCTCACCCATGGGTGCCATTATCAAACGATTACGAATTTCCAGGGTACCGATGCGCCCCGGCGATAGCAGATGCGAATATGACCTTAATTTTGACATGATGTCTTTCCTCTATAAATAAATCGCTACTGAGAGCAGTTTTATCCTGCTCCTCTTTAGGTGTCATTGCAATATAGGTTCACCAGCACAGACAGGCGAATGCATATGTTTCAGGATTGGATTTGTTCCCTTAATGATTAATTTTATCACCGAACCCATTATTAGACTAATAGACTTCTCCAGTATAAGCGAACAATCAGGATATGAAAATTAATCCCCGGAAAGTATTCTATTTGATGAGAGGCGGAATCGACTGACTTTAAGTGGAATGACGAGTTTAAGGATAGACGTGCTGAAATTCAATAATAGTACCATTGACGACTGTGGATGGCCTATTAACGAAGCGTACGTACGCCTCTATGCACAGAAAATCCAGGCCAATGCCCACCAATACTAATATACGTTAGTCACGGTATTGCATGTCAATACCGTGACCAAAACGAGTACGGATAGATGCGGTATGCAACCTTCGCCCGTTCCCACATACCGACCAACCCTTTTGGAAATAGTTTCATAAACACAATAATCGAAAAACCGCCAAGAACAGGCCCAAGGACAGTCCGCAGTTGAGATCCCCAGCGATCCGAAACCAAACCTTCAAGCCACGGAGATAGATGATCGCTGGTTATAATGCCCAGAAATTCAAGGAACGCCACCCCAAAGAATACACCTGCGGTGCTGCCCCATCCTCCCACGATGATCATCCCCATAAACATAATGCCATCGTCGATGGTTTTATCTCTGGGGCTGACATGCATTTGAGCATATGCCCAAAGCCAACCGGCCACTCCAGCGAATGCGCATGCTATAAAGAATGCCAGTAGCTTATTACGGAAAACAGATATACCGCTCACCTGAGCAGCCAGTTCGTTATCCCGTATAGCGATAAATTTACGACCAGTGTTGGAACGCTGAATATTGATGGCAAAGAAGGTAGAGATGATGACAAGTACAACTGCCAGTATGTAGATATTCTGATCGGAAGAGAAATCGATCGAGCCTAACGTAAGGCGCTGATCACTGAGGGTCAAGCCATGCGATGGGCCGACTACGGACTTGGCACCCTCATAGGTAAAACACCAGTAAATGATATTGTGTGCCGCCAGTGTAGCCAGTGCCAGATAAAACATCTTCAATCGAACGGAGGGAAGACCGAATATGACCCCGGCGATACCACTCCCTACAGCACAGATTGGCAAACACAACCAGCCATTCAAACCCCAGTGATGAGTGAGGATGGCAACAATATAAGCTCCTACCAGCACAAAACCACTTTGGCCTAACGAAATCAGACCAGTCAACCCACTGAGAATATGCAGACCGAGAACGACGATAATGGTGACGCCAATACGAGCAAGTACAGCCAACCAGTAGTCGTCGGCAATAACCGGGATAATAACGACGAAGAAAATGAGGACTACCGAAAGGAAAAACCATTGCGTTTTTGTTCTGATTACTGCAAGTTCTGAGGCGTACTTTGTACTGAATAAACCGCCAGGTACCATAACTATATCCTCTTTATCCCTTTTAGCCCGAACAGACCATGCGGTCTGATAAGCATTACCAGCATTAACAGCGCCCACGGCAGGATATCGGCAAATCCCCTGATATAAGGATCGATATAGAATCCACCAAGGCTTTTTGCCAGCCCGACCAGAAGCGCTGCAAAGTAAGCGCCAGCTATGGACTCTAATCCTCCCAATACAATGATCGGAAGTGCCATCATGATTGCTAATCCGTCCAGCCCTTCACGAGAGGCATAAACGGAGCCGACCACCGATGCCAGCAGTATGCCGCCAACCGCTGCTGAGAGACACCCGATTATCCATGCGATGGTGTAGATTCTTTTTACATTAATTCCCAGGCTCTGGCTGATAACGTTATCCTCTGAGACGCACCTCATGGCCAGGCCGCTTTTGGTAAACCTGAAATACGAAACAAACAGCAGGAACATGAGCGTCGATGCAACAAAGGCGCCCAACTCACTCCAGGGGAGATTATAGCTCCCGATAACGGAAATGGAATCCTCCGGGAACAAAGTAGGCATTACCCGGTCTTTCCCCTCAAATATGAGTTTTGTTACGTAATGCAAAACGGAAAAACCCAGCACCATCGTTATCAGGAAGCTGGAGAGTTCACCATGACCGATCATGCCCCTGAAAACGATCAGATCCAATAGCCAACCGAGTGCAATAGCGGCCAGGGCTACCAGAAACAGCGCTAACGGGTCAGCGAGCCCCTGTTCGGATATCAACCACCAGGTTAAGAATGTCAGGAATAAAAGGATCCCACCGTGCCCCATATTGAAAATCCGAGTGGATTTATACACCACAACCATCCCGACGGTAATCAGCGCCAGTACACCGCCGTTCATCAAACCGCCGACGATGGCTTTAACGGCCTTATCTCTCTCTTCTACAGGAAGGACCGCGAAAATAACAACCAGACCAACTATGAGTACAGCAAGGATTACAGAACTGGCGATGATGTTCGCCTTTCCTTTTTCGTAGACGACCCGGATTCCCGAACCCGGTAGACTTGCCACTTTTCGAATCACATATTTCTGTTCATTCATTGGCCACCCTCTTTATGCCAGTGGCTTATTTAGCTGGCTTTCATCCGGTTGCAATGCGACGATCCCCCTATCTGAAGAAGCGTAAAGTTGCTTCACTTCGATCCCGATGGCCCTGAAAAACTCGAGGTCTTCCTGTGGGAGTGGTTCGCCTGCCGAATAAGCAATCCTCACATGATCCAGGCCGTGTTTGTCGCGCAGAGGGCGCAGTCCGCAATAATTGGAAATGAGATACATAGCACGATCAAATATTGGAGGTTGCGTTCCGTTCTCAGCATGCTTTGCGATCTTGAAACCGGCGGGCAATAGACTATTGATTGTGGCACGTTTTACGCGGCTGCTTGCGTTGATATTATCTTTTATGGCTACAGCCAATCGGTGCCATAAGTGCGCCGGGTATACTAACGTTTGAGGTGATATCTCTCGGAAATCCTTCTGGGCAGTCTCAACACTCTCGGCAAAATTGAGGCGTTGACCCGTCAGTAATGTTGATCCAAATCCGAGTGCCTGTTCAAAAAACCAGCCCGGACTCATTAAAGACATATACTCATCTTTATTACTTACGGGATTCAAAGCGAGCACAGATTCGGCGGAAAAGATCAGGAATTCATGCGATAGGACTGCCTCTTGCGGTTCACCCGACTCCCCTTTCGTATATATCACAATAGCGGGATCCGACCCGTTTCCGAGGGCCAGGGTTTGTTCAAAATGTGCCGGATGCCCGGTTTCCCCTACCTTGGCCAGTTCGATGAGCCCTTTGTCCTTCAATTCTTTCAAGCTTATCAGTTTTTCGTTTTTGTTGTTACGCAATCCTTTGTCGCGCCAGAAAATAAGCATTTCGAACGGCAACTCCGGGTAAATGCCCATCAAACGATCAACCTGCTCCTCATCCTGAGCCATCACCAGCTTGGGATGAGAATGCTCAATGATATACTGGATACTATCGGAAGATGCTGCGGCGTTTATGGCAACAACAGTACCCCGGGCCGACTGAATTGCAAGTTCACTCCAGAACCATTCAGGGTTGCTGTCACCGAGGATTGCTACGCGATCACCCGGTGCGAATCCGAGAGCCAGTAAGCCCCTGAAAATTGCCCTGACATTCTCATAGCATTGCGTCCAATTATACTGTTGCCAAATGCCACGTTCCTTTTTTCGAAGGGCAACAAACCGCTCACCCCACAGGCTCGAGTTGCGCACCAAGAGTTTAGGGAATGTATTTTCGATCTCTCGT
>CAZDMY010000077.1:0-9945 GCA_964506405.1 uncultured Dehalococcoidia bacterium
CGAGGATCAAGACCTGGAACAGGCCGAAGATGACGAAGCGGGGAAGAAGTCTGAAGAAAAGGCAGCGCGGGACGCTTTCGAAGAAGCCGAAAAAGCGCTGCAGAAGGTGACTGCCGAGATCGGGAAAGAGCGTGGGGAAATCAGTGACAAACAGGCGCAATTACGTATTCTTATAGACAACCACGGTGAGGATGAGCCCCGTATCCGGGCTTTGCATGAAGCCGGAGAGGCAAGCAAAGCAGCCCGGGAAGAACTGGCCCAGACGCGGGTCTTACTGGCCGGGATGCAGCCGGAGCAATTGGAACAGGACCATGAACGTCTCGAGAGGGCGATTCAGACCCTGGAAGACGAGAGACAGACGGCAAGAGATAATCGCGCTGCCAGCCGCGCGGAGATGACGTTGGACGGCAGCGAAGATCCCCAGGCCGATCTGATTCGCGCCAACGCCCTTGAGCAGTCTGCACGGGATCACTATGAGAGTGTAAAGCGGAAAGCCGAAGCCGTTAAATTGCTGAACCGGCTTTTTGAAGAGCAGCAGCGTGTGCTGGCCGACCGTTTCACCCAGCCGCTGGCAGACCGGATATCGGACTACCTCAAAGGGATCTTCGGTCCCGGCACCCGTGCCGTAGTCAGCTATGAAGAGGGTGCATTCAACGGGATACAGCTGGTCAGGTCTGAGTATACCGGAGCGCTTTCTTTCGATGTTCTGAGCGGCGGCACGCGGGAACAGGTAGCTGCGGCGGTGCGGCTGGCTATGGCCGAGGTCCTGGCTGCGAACCATGGCGGCTCGTTGCCTGTAGTTTTTGACGATTCCTTCGCTTTCTCTGACCCAAACCGAGTGCGAAGCCTGCAGCGCATGCTTGACCTGGCCGCTGCTCGCGGCCTTCAGGTTATCATGATTACCTGTAATCCCTCTGATTATGCGGCTCTGGGCGCACGACAAATCAAATTTACTAATATCACACAATCGACCACAAATATTCCCAATACACAAGAAGAATAGAATGAGTATTTAAATCATATAGGATGGTGAGAATGAGCAATGGAACTTCTTTTGACAGCACAAAAGAATCACTCGATGAAATATTGCGAGACATAAATTCAGGAAAAATTCAATTACCTGATTTTCAGCGTGGTTGGGTTTGGGATGATAACCACGTCATAAGTCTATTAGCAAGTATATCTGTCTCTTTCCCTATAGGCGCTGTGATGTTATATGAGACTGGAAATCCTGATGTTCTTTTCAAGCCACGACCGATAGAAGGTGTACCAGTGGAAAATGGCACAATACCTGAGTGGCTGATATTGGATGGGCAACAGCGATTAACTTCACTCTTTCAAGCGCTAAAATATTCCCAAGTCGTCGCTACCAGAGATTCGCGTGGTAAAAAAATAAAACGTTGGTATTATATTCATATACCTTCTGCTTTGGATGACTTTACAGATCAGGAAGATGCGATTAAATCCATTCCAGAAGATAAAAAAATCAGGAATTTTCGGGGAGAAGTCATTGGGGATTACTCGACTCTGGATCTGGAATGTCAGTCAGATATGTTCCCGTTGAATTTGGTATTTGATACTAGCAGTCTTACAAACTGGCAAATGAGATATTTACAGGTCGATCCTGATAAAACCCAGGAACGTCTTGTTACGTGGAACAGGCTAATTCAAGAAGTTATTCAACGATTTCAAAAATATCAGGTGCCTCTTATAAAAATGTTTAAATCCACTCCAAAAGAGGCTGTTTGCCAGGTTTTTGAAAAAGTCAATACGGGCGGTGTCTCTCTTACAGTATTTGAGCTTTTAACAGCCACTTTTGCTGTCGATAATTATAACTTGAGAGAAGACTGGGCAATACGTAGTAAAAGATTAAAAGAATATGCAGTCCTCAATTCTGTTCAGAGTGATGACCTGTTACAGGCTATATCGTTGCTTGCTTCTTGGAAGCGTAGACGCAGTTTTATTGAGGCAGGTTATGAAGGAGAACGAGCACCAGCCATTACCTGTAAAAGGCGAGACTTATTGCGTCTCACCCTCGAGGAGTATAAGGAATGGGCTGATAAGGTTACACATGGATTTATTAAAGCGGCCCGTTTCATCCATTCACAAAGAATCTTTGATGCACGCGATCTACCCTATAGAACTCAGCTTGTACCGTTAGCTGCGATATTTACTCATTTGGGTAACAACGCTGATCAGAATGGCGTAAGGTCAAAGCTTGCCAAATGGTATTGGTGCGGTGTCTTCGGAGAATTATATGGAGGTGCCATAGAAACGCGATTTGGGAAAGATCTGCCCGAAGTAGTTGAATGGACTCAGAGTGAACAAGAGCCCACAACTGTATCTGATGCAAATTTTACTTCAAGTCGACTCTATACTTTGAAAACACGCAACAGTGCTGCATATAAAGGAATATATGCACTGCTTATAAAAGACGGCTGTTATGATTTCATGACAGGTGAAGAGATCACAATTCAGCACTATTTCGACGAAAATATAGATATCCATCATATATTTCCGCGTATCATTTGTAAAGATAAGGACATTGATAATAACAAATGCGATTGCATAATCAATAAAACTGCACTTTCAGCCAGAACAAACCGGATTATTGGTGGTAACGCTCCCAGCGTTTATCTAGCCCGCATTAAGAAAAGCGCTGGAATCGATGATCAGAGGATGGTCGATATCCTTGCATCACATGTTATCGAACCAGAGGCATTGTACACAGATGATTTCGAAACATTTTTTAATAATCGTGAACAGGAACTCATCGATCGTATAGAAAAAGCGATGGGAAAGAAAGTTCAACGGGAACTGATTGGAGAGCCTGAGGAATATGAAATTGAGGATCGATTTATAGAGTCGTTTACAGATCAACCGGAAGGGAAATGAAAATTAATATGCTTAGTAACTCAGATTCAGATAAGGTACGGCGGTTATTTTATACGAGTTCACAGACGAACATGTTTGAATCTTCGCTCGAGGAAGAAGCCCAGCAGAAAAAAACGAAACCTGTCGAATGTCTGGGTATGACCTTCGAGAACGACGAGAAACGCCGCGAGTATTTCCTGGAAAAACTGCGCGAAAAACTAAAGGATCCGGAGTTTCGTAAGATCGAGGGATTCCCCATTGGCGAGGACGAGGACATCCTGGCCTTGTCCGATCCACCGTATTATACGGCTTGCCCAAATCCGTTCATTGAGGATTTCATCAAGTGCTACGGGAAGCCGTATGACCCAAGCATGCCCTATAGACGGGAGCCATTTGCGGCGGATGTGAGCGAGGGGAAGAACGATCCCATCTACAACGCGCATTCCTATCACACCAAGGTCCCGCACAAGGCGATCATGCGCTATATCCTTCACTACACCGAACCGGGTGATGTGGTCTTTGATGGCTTCTGCGGGACGGGGATGACAGGCATAGCCGCACAACTGTGTGATGATCCAAGTACTCTCGCGGCGCTCGGTTATACGCTCAAGTCCAATGGTGAGCTTTTTGACGAGAACGGCAAGAACATCGGAAGAAGGGGTTGTCGAAGGGCTATCCTGAACGATCTCTCCCCGGCAGCAACGCTTATCACTGCAGGTTACAACTTAACAAGGTTTCCCGAATCATTTTCCAAATTCGCCACAGATTTGCTGAAGACATTCAATCGTAAATACGGGTGGATGTATCAGACGAAGGACACCAAATCAGGGGACATCTGTGATGTCGATTTTGTAGTTTGGTCAGAGGTGTTTACTTGCCCTCATTGTTCTGGCGAGTTGGAATTCTGGACACTGGCATACGATACATCGTCCGGCAAGATTGTAAACAATCCCATTTGTCCGTTCTGCTCTGCTGAAGTCTCAAAACGCGATCTTGTCCGCAGCACTACAAAGTATTATGACAAAGTTGTTGGAGCTACCCGCACCAAGCAGATTCTGAAGCCTGTTGAAATCCGATATCGGCACCGTGGGACCAAAAAGAAGAAACTTCCGGACGAAAACGACATTCAGGTCCTTACAAATATCGAGAAAATGCTGGATGATATCGACTATCCCATTGAGCTAATGATGTTCACTCCTGAAGGCGAAGAATGGGGTGATACTTGGAGAGCTGGCGTTCATAAGGGCATTAGTCGAGTACACGATTTTCACCTCATCCGCCAACTCGTTGCATTCTCCATTCTCTGGAATAGCGCTGACGATCTGCCGTCAGAAGAAGCAAAGCGTTTGTGGCGGTTCACACTTCAGGGCATCGTCGTGAGTTTCACTCGCCGAAATCGCTTCCTGAAAAACGCATATTCCCAAGTTAACCGCGCGCTCAGCGGCACGCTGTATATCGGTTCGACTGTAAGTGAGCCGACCCCAACATATGTCCTGACAGGGAAACTCAAGCGCTTCAAAAAGGCAGTTCCAGCATCTGAACGCGGGAATGCAGTCACAACTCAATCACTGGCATCTGTGCTCGTTCCAGATAACTCGGTCGACTACGTCTTCATAGATCCGCCATTTGGCGACAATCTCCTCTATTCAGAATTGAATTTCCTGTGGGAAGCATGGCTTCGCGTGTTTACGAAGGCGGCTGAAGATGCTGTTGTGAGCGGAAATCAGGGTAAGAATTTAGCGGTTTATACACTGATGATGACGGCCTGCCTGGAAAAGGTCTACCGGATTCTTAAACCCGGCCGCTGGGTGACAATCGAGTTTCATAATTCGAAAAATGCTGTGTGGACGGCCATCCAGGAGGCTTTGGGAAAAGCTGGTTTCATCATCGCTGATATCCGCGTTCTTGACAAAGGAATGCTGACCAAGAAACAGCTCAATGCAAATGCAGTTAACAAGGATTTGGTCATCTCTGCCTATAAGCCAAACGGTGGGCTTGAGGAACGTTTCAAGCTTACGGCCGGCATCGAAGATGGGGTTTGGGATTTTGTCCGCACGCACTTGAAGCAACTCCCTGTGTTTGTATCCACCAACGGAATGGCGGAAATGATACCTGAGCGTCAAAGTCACCTGCTCTTTGACCGCATGGTCGCTTTTCACGTCCAACGAGGAACTACGGTTCCTTTATCTGCTGCTGAATTCTATGCAGGGCTGGAACAACGCTTTCCACCGCGTGATGGTATGTATTTCCTGCCGGACCAGGCGGCCGAGTACGACAAGAAACGGATGACGGTAAAGGAGATGCTCCAGCTTCAGCTCTTTGTTTCCGACGAGGCTTCTGCCATCCAGTGGCTCAAACAGCAAATCACAAAGAAGCCGCAAACGGCAGGCGACCTGAAACCGCAGTTCATGCAGGAGATTGGTGGCTGGCAAAAGAACGAAAAAATGCTTGAGCTTGATGTATTGCTTGAGCAGAACTTCCTTCGCTACGACGGCAAAGGCGATGTGCCCAGCCAGATTCATAGCTACCTCTCATCGAACTTCAAGGAGCTGCGCAATCTGGAAAAGGACGATCCGGCGCTCAAGGCAAAAGCAAAGGACCGCTGGTACGTGCCCGACCCGAACAAAGCCGGAGACCTGGAGAAGCTGCGTGAACGGGCCCTGCTGCGGGAGTTCGATGAATACCGCGAATCCAAACAGAAACGCCTGAAGGTGTTCCGCCTCGAGGCTGTTCGGGCTGGATTCAAGAAGGCTTGGCAGGAGCGCGACTACGCCACGATCATCGCCGTGGCCCGCATGATACCAGAGACAGTACTTCAGGAGGATCCAAAGCTTCTCATGTGGTTCGACCAGGCAGTAACAAGAATGGGAGAAGAAACATGACAGAATGGAATTGGAATGGTTCAAGATGGTGGAAGTTCGACTTCCACAATCATACTCCAGCATCGGACGATTATGGGAAAGGCCCTGACCAGGCCCAGCATAAGCAGGTCACCTATGAGGATTGGTTGCTCAACTACATGCGCATAGGCATCGATTGTGTAGCGGTGACCGATCACAACTCAGGTGCCTGGATTGATCCACTCAAGCAGGCCCTCCAGAAGTTGGCATCTTCAGATCATCCGGATTATCGACCGATCTATCTATTCCCCGGCGTGGAAATATCAGTTAATGGCGGCGTTCACCTGCTCGCGATTCTCGATCCGAGCAAGGACACGTCGGATATAGATTCGCTCTTGGGCGCGGCGGGGTTTTCAGGAACCAAAGGATCAAGCGACGACGTAACGTCAAAAAGCTTATCCGAGGTTGTAACCGCCGTTACGGACGCAGGTGGTATCGCGATTCCGGCTCACGTTGACAAAGACAACGGTCTCTTTAGACTGCAGGGTATGACGCTGGATCAAGCCCTTAGGAACAAATCCGTCTTTGCAATGGAAGTAGTCGATCATGGTTTCGCCAAACCGCAATCTTACACGAACAAGAAAATTACATGGACCGAAGTTCTGGGTTCAGATGCTCATCACCCATTTGGCAATCCAGGTCAACAGTTTCCTGGAAGTCATTTTACGTGGGTCAAAATGGGGGTTCCTAGTAGTGAAGGTTTGCGCTTGGCACTACTGGATGGGTCTCTCTCCGTGCAGCGGTCCGACCAGGAAACCAACGACCCGAATGATCATGCGCCGCTGATATTGGAATCCATAGAAATATCGCATGCGCGTTACCTGGGGCGTTCTCATCCATTTGTTGTGGGGCTTAATCCCTGGTTGAACACAGTAATCGGCGGCAGGGGTACGGGAAAGTCAACCGTCGTTGAGTTCCTGAGGATAGCCCTGCGCCGGGAAAATGAATTGCCGGACGATCTGAAACCGGAGTTTGAGAAATACGGACGGGTTTACCCGGTTCGGGAGGACGGGGGGTTGCTGACAGACGCCGCCGTGATAAAGGCTGTTTATCGTAAAAACGGTTCTCGATTTCGTATCCAGTGGAATCCTCCGGGTGACCTTGAACCGATTGAACAAGAAGACAATGGAGAATGGCATTCTGCGGAAGGTGATATTCAGCAGCGTTTTCCCATTCGAATTTACAGTCAGAAACAAGTATTCCAGCTTTCGAAAACGCCGCTGGCATTGCTGCGGGTTGTTGATGAGGCCCCGGAAGTTGATCACCGATCCTGGAACCAAAAATGGAGCAGGGAGGAGGGGCAATTCCTTTCTTTGCGAGCTAAGGCGAGAGAGATAGAACTTGGTCTTGCGGAGGAACCGCGTCTTCGGGGCGAACTTGACGATGTGGAACGAAAACTGGCCATCTTCGAACAGGCAGGACACGCCGATATACTCAAAGCCTTCCAGAAGCGGACTCGCCAGCAAAGGCAAGTTGAAGGATGGGAGGATAGTTGGAACGGCACCGGGGATCAGTTGCGTGAAGTCGCGGGCAATATTGTCCCGGACACCCTGGACGAGACTACTTTTGATCCGGATAAACCGGAAGATGTTGAATTGCGCGAGCATGCCGCCAAGGTGCGAGACAAGTTAGACAAAATTAGCAAATATGTTGTAGACCTCGCATCGCAAGCGGATCAGGTCGTTACTGAGTGGCGGGAAAAGAGGGATGAGTCATCCTGGAAACAGAACGTGGATGTGGCTGTCGGGAAATATCAGGAACTACGGGAGAAGCTGGAAAAAGAAGGAGCGGGTGATCCAGCGGCCTACGGAGAACTTGTACAGCGTCGTCAGTCCATTGAGCAACGTCTGAAGGAACTGAATGAACGCAAAACACAAGCTGAAAAACTCAAAGAACAGGCCAATGAGGCTCTACAGCGATTGTTGGCGATCCGCCGGGAACTTACGGAACTACGCCGAAAATTTCTTGAAAAGGTTCTGAGCGAGAACCGGTATGTCAAAATTCAGGTTGTCCCGTATGGAGCTGAAGAATCTGTCAAAGAGGAACTTCGTCGGCTGCTACAAAGAGAAGATGGCGGTTTCGACAAAGACATTGGGACACCGGGTGGTGAAGGATTGCTCGGCACTCTTTATGGGAAAAGCAATGTCAGTGAGAAAATTGAGCAAAATCTTGAAAACATCAAAGACAAGATCAAGAAGATTGCATCTGGGCAAATCAAAGATGGTGCAGTAGCAGACAAACGGTTTGAAACCCATATCCGCAGGCTCCCACCCGAAGCGATTGACCGCCTTGACCTTTGGTTTCCGGAAGATTCGCTTGATGTACAGTACAGCACTTCGAGCGATGGGCAAAATTTCCGCTCAATTCAGGAGGGATCGCCCGGTCAGAAGACGGCAGCATTACTAGCGTTCCTGCTTTCCTATGGAGACGAACCTCTTATTCTCGACCAGCCGGAGGACGACCTGGACAACCATTTGATCTACGACCTTATCGTAACCCAGTTGCGGGAGGTCAAGCGCCATAGACAGGTTATAGTTGTCACGCATAACGCGAATATCGTCGTCAATGGTGACGCGGAATTGGTTATCGCTCTCGCGGCTCGGGGTGGTGAAACGCACAAGGAATGCGAAGGCAGTTTGCAAAAAAGAACCGTGCGGAATACGATTTGTGCCGTTATGGAAGGGGGACCAAAGGCCTTTGAAGATCGCTATCGCCGCATCGCACTGGAGGGACGCCATGTTTGACACACCGGAAGAACTGTTGGAAAAAATACTGCTTGGAGAAGATACCTCCCTGGAACTTAAGACGGTTCGCTTTAAAGGACAGCGGGTTTCAGAACCCAAGCGCGATGATTTAGCAGATGAAATAGGCGCAATTGCCAATACTTATGACGGTGTGCTTATTCTGGGTGTTGACGATAAAACACGCGACATCGAGGGCATTCCTTTAGAGCAGCTCGAAGCCGTTGAACGATATGTGTATGAAGTCTGCAACGAGAGCATAAAGCCACCGGTACTATTCCGATCGTTTCGTATGCGCCTTCCAGACAAAACCGGTTTCGCGCAACCGGTGCTCAAAGTAGACATCCCACGGAGCCTATTTGTCCATGAAAGCCCTGGCGGCTACTTTCATCGCCAGGGGTCGTCAAAAAGAAAAATGCCTCCTGACTATCTGGCGCGTCTGTTCCAACAACGCAGCCAAGCCCGGTTGATTCGGTTTGAAGAACAGCCGGTTCCGCAATCGGACATGAGTGATCTTTCCGAGGATTTGTGGCGAAAGTTTACTGCTCGTTCAGATGAACCTTCAGAGGTTGTTCTGATGAAACGGAATCTCATCGCCAAAGAGGAAGGCGGCGTATTTCGCGCTTCGGTAGCCGGCGTATTGCTTTGTTGTGAACATCCTGAACGATTCTTGCCGAATGCCTTTATCGAAGCGGTGCGCTATCGGGGGAAGAAGCAGGATTCCAATTATCAAGTAGATGCTCAAAAGATTTCCGGACCGCTGAATAAGCAGATTGATCAGGCCATGACATTCCTGAAAAGGAACCAGACGATCACAGCGGTCAAACAACCCCATCGTGTTGAAAAACCACAATTTAACGAGAGGGCTGTTTTCGAATCAATTGTAAATGCTGTGGCCCATCGTGATTATTCCATCTTTGGATCAAAAATTCGTTTCTTCATGTTTGATGATCGGCTGGAAATCTATTCCCCCGGTCCCCTGCCGAACACCGTAACGATTGAGAGTATAGCGCTTAGACAAGCGACCCGTAATGAGTTAATCACAAGCCTGCTTGCCGAAACACCGATAGCAGAAACAGTAGGGGATGTCGGCCGTGGATATTATATGGAAAAACGGGGCGATGGGGTTCCGATTATTCTGAGCGAGAGTAAAAAGCTTTCCGGGAAGAATCCGGTTTACCGGCTAATCGATGACTCTGAACTGTTACTGACTATTTTCTCCGCAATCATGGAACCGTCGGATGAGGATTGATGCAAACAGCTGGTATTTCAGTCCCGACCATGACCAACTCTGCCAGGTCATCGAGACCCAGACGCTTTGGGGTGAGACGACTTGCCTGGTGTGGATGCCCGGCCGCGATTCGGTAGTCCGCATCCCGGCGTCCAGACTCGCCTCACTGGAGGACTCAGGAACAGGGACCGCCGACGGT
>CAZDMY010000078.1:0-5470 GCA_964506405.1 uncultured Dehalococcoidia bacterium
CTGGTGAATCGGCCGATAGACCGACCTTGCCAGCAGGATAGCACCTATGATGGAAACTACAAGTGAGATCAGGCCGGACCACAGGAAAACCGGGGCGATATCCACCAGGATGGCGATAAACCCTTCGTGTGGCATTGCAAGAACCAGGGCACTGATGTCAATTTGAGTTCTGGGGCGGATGGTATCCTGCGCGGGGCTTTGAAGCGGGTATGTGGTGAAAACGAAGGTGGTTCTATCTATCCTGTATTTCCCGCTGTCACGTTCTGCCAGGTCATTCGACATGACCTGCTGGGGCATTTGGTCCAGTTCAAATGGTTCGGCCCCGTACGGTGAGACCTGCCGCAGCACCGTTCCTTCCTTGTCCACAAGATAGATGTAAATCCCGGTTTCATCCGATTGCTTCTGCATATTAGTGAACACTTCGTCAACGGATGCTTCCCTTAATAGTAACGATCGGGCTTGAACGAAAATGGGCAAAGTCATATCATTGAGCCGTTCAGTTGCGTTTTCATCCTTGTAACCCTGGAGCAATATGGAGACCGAGATTGCCGCTACAGAGAGGCACAATACGACAATCAAAGTATAGGACCAGATTAATCGCCAGCGCAAACTCATTTCACCGCTCCTGATTCACCTTAAGTCCGTTTTGCCACGAGCTTATAGCCCATCCCTCGAATTGTTTCAATCTGTGCATCTGCTGCGGCCAGCTTTTCACGCAGGTGATTGATATGGACATCAACAGTTCTGGTCTCCCCATAGTAATCGAAGCCCCATACCATATCCAGAAGTTGATCCCGGCTTAGAACAAGTCCAAGGTTCTGGGCAAGGGTCTTTAAGAGAGCAAACTCCTTGCTTCGCAGCTTGACCGGTTCTCCGGCAACAGTCACCTCATACCGGGACGGCTGGATTTCCATGTTCCCGATCTCGATGATTTTGTCTGAACTCCCGCCGGCGCGATAACGACGAAGGATTGCCTTTACCCGGGCAACCACTTCGCGCGCATTGAAGGGTTTGGTGAGGTAATCATCCGCCCCCATTTCCAATCCAACGATTTTATCTATATCTTCCTTGCGAGCGGTGAGCATCAGGATCGGTATATCGCTTGTTTTTCTGATTTGGCGGCAGACCTCGAAACCGTCGATATCCGGTAACATGAGATCGAGCACCACGAGTGCCGGTTTGACAGCTTCCACCTTCTTGAGTGCGCTGTTACCATCCATAGCCGCCTCTACCTGATAGCCTTCCTGTTCGAGATAAAGCCTGGTAAGCTCGATAATATGTTCTTCGTCGTCTACCACCAGTATCGTTGTCATGGCTGCCATCCTCCCGGGTGAATTTGATCTCCGGTTTTCGCTATTATAACTTATGCAGTCTCTCGATGCTATAGCCGAACGGGGCAAGCCGTGAACAATCCGGCTTGCCCCTTTGGCCTTTTCCAGTATGATACCGAGTTTTTTTGATATTCAAATACTACTATTGAAAATTCACCGGGCTCATCAGGATCATTCGAGTTGGCAAGAAAGCACCCCAGTCCCCGGTTCGTCCGTTGATGTCAAATGATCCGTGCCCCCAGAGCTTAACTCTGCCACACCCCTGTGCCTGAAGATCGATATCCGAACCAGCCACCATCACAATGATCCGCGATCCTTCAATACTGGCGGTTCCACCAAACCCGGAATACTGAACCCAGCCGTCGTCATATTCCTCTTTTTCACCGTAACCTTCCACTGTCACTTGTGCATCCCCGGAAACGTCCCTTAACCAAAGTGTACCGTTACCTTCAATTTCGATCACCCCTCTTCCTCCCAGCATGGCGATGCCATCGCCTTCTGCGTTCAGGCTCCCGTCGCAACCTGATGCCGTTTCCCTGGGCTCTTCGATCTCCTGGGCTTGCGCCATAGTGGTTAATCCGACTGTGGCCAATCCCAGCGTGGCTACCAGTGTGACTACCGCTGCAAGAATCGTTAACCTGGTCATTTCTTCTTTCCTCCTTTTTGTTGGGGAATGAAAACCGGCCGGGCCCTCCGCCAACTCTCATCGCCCCTGTTTCTTTTAACCTTATCGTAACCGCTGTTTGTAACCCCGGTTTTTCCTGTTTGTAAAATCTATGTAAAACCTTTATTCTTAACAAAAGCCAGCGCCCGGTTGATTACCCTGTGGTACAGGCATTAGAATCAAGTAAGCTTTTCATACGAGGGTATCGATGTATGTTCTTGGTACGGCAGGACATGTGGATCATGGTAAATCCTCTCTTATTCTTGCACTGACCGGCATTGATCCGGACCGGTTGATTGAGGAGAAGGAACGCGGTTTGACCATCGAACTGGGTTTCGCATGGCTTGAGCTTCCCAGTGGCCGCGAAGTCAGTATCATCGATGTTCCGGGTCACGAGCGGTTTATCAAAAATATGCTGGCCGGTATCGGCGGTATCGATGTGGCCCTGTTGATCGTAGCTGCTGATGAAGGCGTGATGCCGCAAACACGAGAGCACCTGGCAATTCTTGATCTGTTGAATATTCACAGCGGTCTGGTGGCGATTACCAAGAAAGACCTGGTAGATCAGGAAATGATGGAGCTGGTCCAGATGGATATTGAGGATGTCCTTAAAGGCACTTCTCTCGAAGGGTCTCCGGTGGTGGCCACATCAGTGAAGACCGGCGAGGGCCTGGAAGAACTTACTGCAACCATCGACGGGCTTTTGGAAAATACATCAACCCGCCGGGATATTGGTAAACCGCGTCTGGCAATCGACCGTGTTTTCACCATGAAAGGCTTCGGGACCGTTGTTACCGGCACGCTGGTAGACGGTTCATTATCTACCGGCCAAACGGTTGAGATACTTCCGGCCGGATTGAAAGCCGGCATCCGCGGATTGCAAACCCATAAAAAAAAGATGGACACGGTGCTGCCAGGAACCCGAGTTGCGGTGAATCTGAGCGGTATTTCACTTGAAGCGCTTTCCAAGGGGGACGTGGTCGCTATACCCGGCTGGATGAAGCCTACCCGTTTCATGGATGTCAAACTGAGGGCAGTTAGCAATCTACCACGTCCGATAACACATAACAAAGCAATTACCTTCCACACCGGATCATCTGAGACGGCAGGGAAAATACGTATTCTAGATAAGGACAGGATCAATCCGGGTGAGAGTGGCTGGGCGCAGGTGGTGCTCAGCCATCCGGTAGCGGCTACCAGCGGTGATGCGTTCGTGATTCGCTCTGCGACAAACACGCTGGGTGGTGGTACGATCGTCGATACAAATCCCAAACGTCATCGACGCTTTCTGAAAGCGGTTATCGACAATCTGGAGACTAAAGAGAGGGGATCTCCTGAGGAGATACTTATTGCCACACTTGAGGACATCGGACCGGCCGATTTAAATAGAATGGTAACCTCCACTAACCTCTCGGCCGAAATAGTTAAAGAGATCGCCATCGGGCTGGCAAACCAGGGCAGTCTCGTCGTGCTCGGAAAGGACCTCTCGAGATCACTGTTTTTCTCAAGCGCCGGATGGAATTTATTTCTGAAGACGGTACAAAACAGCCTGAGCCAGTTTCATAAGCAGTTTCCGCTTCGATCCGGTATGCCGAAGGAGGAATTCAGAAACCGGGCCAGGATTTCTTCCCAGCATTTCCCCGAGGTGCTTAGGAAGCTCATCGAGGATGGAACCGTTTTCGAAGAGGATAAGTTGGTGCGGCTTTCCTCCCATAATGTTACTTTTTCACCGGTGCAGCAAGCCGAGGTAGATACCTTCTTACAGTCACTCAAAGATGATCCATACTCTCCCCAACCGGCAGGGCTTTCAGATCCGGAAATACTGAACGCGCTTATTGAAAAAAGGCAGGTCGTTAAACTTAGCGATGGCGTAATTTTCGCCTCAGCCGCTTTCGAAGAGATGGTTAAGCGCATTGTCGAACATTTGAAATCAAACGGAACAATAACCGTTGCCCAGGTTCGCGATATGTTCGGCACCAGCCGTAAATATGCTCTGGCACTGATGGAGCATCTGGACGAACAAAAGATCACGCGGCGTGTTGATGATGAGCGCGTGCTGCGTTGAGGAGCCTGCAATGGGTTCGATAATTGATGCCATACACAAAAGAAAGTCAGTCCGGAACTATACCGGCCAACCGGTCGAGGGGGAAAAACTGGAAGAAATACGTCAAATGCTTCGAACCCATACGCAGGGTCCGTTTGGCAATCAGGTACGTTTCGAATTAGTCGATATGGCCGAAGCTGGAAATCAGGAAGTGAGAAAACTGGGAACATACGGTTTTATCAGGGGAGCAAGCCTGTACATCGTCCCTGCGATCCATGACAATCCAAAGGCAGTAATTGACCTCGGGTATTGCTTTGAAACGATCATACTCCACTGTACCGATTTAGGGTTGGGAACCTGCTGGCTGGGGGGCACCTTTACGCGTACGAGCTTTGCGCAGCAAGTAAACACGTCAGCCGATGAGATATGTCCTGCCATCAGTCCGATCGGTTATGCGCATGAAAAGAAAACGCTGCGCGAGAGGGCTCTGCGCACCATGGCAAAATCAGATCGACGCAGACCCTGGCACGAGCTTTTCTTTAGTGGAGATATCAACACCGGCCTCACCAGGGAAGAGGCGGGCGCGTATGCCGAGCCGCTCGAGTGCGTGCGGCTCGGGCCTTCGGCTACCAACAACCAGCCGTGGCGAATAATCAAGGATAGGAACGCGGACCACTTCCATTTGTTGCTAAGGCGGACCCGTGGATACGATAAGATGATCCGGTCGGTCGATCTGCAGTTGATCGACATGGGAATCGCCATGTGCCACTTCGAGCTGGCCGCTGGAGAGACGGGTTTAAGCGGCAAATGGAAAGAACCCGATCTTTCGATGGATATCGGCGAAGCTTCGTATATCGCTACATGGGAAGGCGCTTAGTTTCCACCATTCAGGAGTTACGTAAAAGATTGCGAACCCTTTCGACTGCCGGTGGCAGCACCTCTCCGATGGCTTCCTCAAAACGCAGGTGGCAATCGCGATCAAGCGGGGTTTCCCCCTGATTGATGATCACCAGTCTGGCACCGGCTCTCAGTGCTACCTTTGGCATGCCCGCCGCCGGGTGCACCACCAGGCTGGAGCCCACGACCACGAAAAGATCGCTCTGGCGGGAATGCAGTTCAGCTTCGTTATAGTCTTTGTCCGGAAGCGACTGGCCGAAATCGACTACGCTGGGAGCGAGCTTGCCGTCGCAGATGGGACAAACGATCAAATCCGGAAAGTTGTCGCATTTAAATCCACAACTGCGGCACTGCAACTTTGTCACGTTCCCGTGAAGCTCGGCAAGCAGTTCCGGGCGGATGCCCGATTGCAGATGGAGATTGTCGACATTCTGGGATATAAGGAAAGCCAGCTTTCCTATCTGCTGAAGCTCAACCAGAGCAAAATGCCCCGAATTAGGGCAAGCGTCTCCCCATTCGAACTGAATCGGCCCT
>CAZDMY010000078.1:5480-9924 GCA_964506405.1 uncultured Dehalococcoidia bacterium
ATCACGTCGCGTCCAGACGCCTTCCGGCCCGCGGAAATCCGGCAGGCCCGATTCGGTACTGATCCCGGCACCGGTAAAGTAGACCGGGTGCTTCGCCTCGATAATCCACTGGACGAACTGGTTTAAACGGTTTTCGAAGTTCTCCATTTTCTTACCAGCGAATGGAATGCATAATTATTGGCTTGTAATTATTGTATCAAAGAACCGTTTTTAAAGAGTGACACTGTTCGCAAGAATACTTTACATAACATTTCATGTGCGGAGTATTACCATAGGTTTATCTGGTTTTCCAGGTCAATAACTGTAAGTTCCACTCCAACAGCCTTTCAATGGTTTCCCCTTTTCCTGAATGGCCGTAACAAGCCTGTAACATGCCGGAAATTTAGCTGAAATACGGGTTTTCTATTATTGATCATGAAATGAGATTTGAAGCAGGAGGCTGGAACAAATGATAAACGCAGGCGATACCGTATGGATTCTGGTGGCGTCGGCCCTGGTGATGCTGATGACGCCCGGACTGGCGCTCTTCTACGGCGGAATGGTTCGCCGTAAGAATATCCTTTCCACCTTCATGATGAGCTTTACCATGCTCGGCGTCATCGGGGTTCTATGGGCGCTTTACGGGTATTCTCTCAGCTTTGGCAGGGATATCGGCAGCCTGGTGGGGGATCTCAAGTTCATCGCTTTGATGGATGTTGGGCAGGAACCATCTGATGTGTATGCGACCACGGTGCCTCATTTAGCGTTCATGGCCTTTCAAGGGATGTTCGCCATTATCACCGTGGCGCTCTGGACCGGTGGTGTCGTGGAGAGAATGAAATTCAGCGCCTTCCTGCTTTTTGCCGTACTATGGTTTACCGTGGTTTACTGTCCGGTGGCGCACTGGGTATGGGGAGACGGTGGATGGCTGGCCGAACTCGGTGCTCTGGATTTCGCGGGTGGAACAGTGGTGCATATCAATGCCGGGATGACGGCGCTGGCCCTGGCGTTCCTTCTCAAGCCACGCAAGGGGTTTCGTGAGGGGATGCCCCTTGAAGCCGGAAATATCCCGCTCGTGATGCTGGGCGCAGGCATTCTCTGGTTCGGATGGTTCGGATTCAATGCCGGCAGTTCGCTTGCTGCCGACGGTCTGGCTGCCAGTGCCTTCGTGGCCACCAACCTTTCAGCCGCAGCGGGCGCTGCAACCTGGATGGTCCTGGGCTGGCTCAACCGGCGGCCTTCCGCGCTGGGAGTGGCCACCGGTGCCGTGGCAGGGTTGGTTGCCATCACACCAGCAGCAGGGTTCGTGGATCCTATTGCTGCTATACCAATAGGAATCGTCGCTTCAGTGGTAGGCCATTACTGTATCCTCTGGAGAACGAAGAAAGGTATCGATGAATCGCTGGATGTATGGGCAGTCCATGGCATGTGTGGTGTGTGGGGGGCGCTGGCCACCGGCATCTTTGCCACGGCGACAGTCGGCGGAGTCGATGGTCTACTGTGGGGAGGGGGTACGCAATTTCTGAAGCAAATAGCCAGCGTGGCGGCGGTGGGTGCGTTCGCTTTTGCTGCAACCTGGATTATCGGCAAGCTGGTCGATCATGTGGTAGGCCTGAGGGTTCCATCGGAAGAGGAGGAAGTAGGGCTCGATATATCGCAACATGGCGAAAGAGCCTATGGGGGAGCGGTTTCCTGAAAGCAGCCCTGGCAACGATGTGATCAGGTATGATATTACGGCAGGCCGATGCCCGTAACATGGATGTAATATGGGATCGTTAGCATTACCTCGGTACGATGTCTGCTGAGGAGGAAATAAGACCATGATTGATACCGGTGATACTGCCTGGATTATGGTTTCAGCCGCCCTGGTAATGCTGATGATTCCGGGATTGGCATTGTTCTACGGTGGAATGGTTCGCCAGAAAAATGTCCTCTCGACACTGATGATGAGTTTTGCCTTGCTGGGCGTCATAGGTGTCTGCTGGCTTTCTTTCGGATACAGCCTGGCCTTCGGACCGGATTTACACGGGATGATTGGGAATCTTACCTGGGCGGGATTAATGGATGTAGGACAGGATCCGTCTGATACGTATGCGACAACGGTGCCGCACCTGGCTTTTATGATCTTTCAGGGAATGTTCGCGATCATCACCGTGGCATTGTGGAGCGGCGGTATTGTGGAGCGCATGAAATTCAGTTCGTTTCTGTTGCTTTCCATCGTGTGGTTCGTTGCCGTTTACTGTCCGGTAGCACACTGGGTGTGGGGGAACGGTGGCTGGTTGATGGATCTGGGCGCACTTGATTTCGCCGGTGGTCTCGTGGTGCATATCAATGCCGGGTTTGCCGCTTTGGCAGTTTCAATCATTCTCGGAAAAAGAAAAGGGTTCAAAGAGGAGCCAATGGAGCCCCACAATATCCCGATGGTGGTGATGGGAACCGGATTGCTCTGGTTCGGATGGTTTGGTTTCAACGCGGGCAGCGCCCTTACATCCGGGGGATTGGCTACCAGCGCCTTCGTGGCAACTTTTGCCTCCGGTGCTTCAGGGGCGGTTGCCTGGATGCTTCTTGCCTGGAAGGATAGACGTCCGTCTGCACTTGGGATTGCCACCGGTGCCGTCGCCGGGCTTGCGGCAGTGACGCCGGCGGCCGGTTTCGTTCATCCCATGATCGGCATTCCCATTGGCATCGGCGCTTCAGTTATCGGATACTATTGCATCCTATGGAGGACTAAGAGAGGGGTGGATGAATCACTGGATGTATGGGCAGTCCATGGGATGGGAGGTATCTGGGGGACACTCATGGCCGGCGTTTTTGCCAGTTCTTCGATTTATGGCGGAGATGATGGGCTGATGTGGGGTGGAGTTGATCTGTTTGCCAGGCAGGCCGCCGGCGTAGCGGCTGTAGCAGTATTTGCATTCGGGATGACATGGATTCTGGGTACTCTTTTGGATAAGATTATGGGATTGCGTGTCAACGATAAAGAGGAGACCGTTGGTCTCGATATATCACAGCACGGTGAACGTGCTTATGGAGGGATATTACCATGAAGAAGATAGAGGCGTTTATCCGGCCTGAAAAGCTGGAACCGGTGAGGCAGGCGCTGTCTGAAATTGGGATTTTTGGCATGACTGTATCGGAAGTAAGTGGCCGGGGCCGGCAACGCGGAATAACCTTGCAGTGGCGGGCGGGCGACTATTGCGTAGAATTCCTCCCGAAATTGAAAATCGAACTGGTAGTCATTGAGGAGGAAGTCGACAGGGCCGTTCGGATAATCATGCGAAAAGCACGTACGGGTGAGAGAGGCGATGGGAAAATATTCGTGCTGCCGGTCGTTGATGCTCTGCGCATCCGAAACGGTGATCACGGGGAGGATGCGGTGTGATATTAGCGGCAGGGGATTGCCGAAATGGTGGGTTTTCGTAATAAACCTGTAATAATTGCGCATTAAGCTGGTAATACAGGGACGAAAAACAGCCAGCTTATAAGCTATAATGATGGAGGCAAAGATGGTAACATGTTGTTAACTGGTACAAAACGACAGTTTGTATGAGGAGTCTGCTTTAGAAAAGGAGGAAGAAAAATATGGAAAAGAAAACAAACGGTAAAGAATACGTACTCCAGATGGCCAAGGATCACGATGTGAAGTTTGTAAACCTGTGGTTTACCGATATCCTGGGGTTTTTAAAAAGCTTTTCAATAACAGTTGAGGAACTTGAACTGGCACTCGAGGATGGCATGGGATTCGATGGGTCCTCCATTGAAGGGTTTGCCCGAATCGATGAAAGCGATATGATCGCCCTACCCGATCCCGATACCTTCTGCCTCCTTCCCTGGCGGCCTAAGGAGCACCGGGCGGTGGGCCGGATGTTCTGCGATATCATGAAACCTACAGGCGAACCCTTCGTGGGCGATCCTCGATATGTTCTCAAACGGATACTGAAGAAAGCTGCGGAACAGGGTTACACCTTTTATGTGGGGCCGGAACTCGAGTTTTTCTATTTCAAAGACCCGAACGGGACCGAGATGCTGGACCAGGGCGGATATTTCGACCTTACCCCGCTGGACGCCGCCACCGATTTCAGGCGGGATACTGTATTATGCCTGGAGGAGATGGGTATCGGAATCGAGTATTCCCATCATGAAGTGGCCACCAGCCAGCATGAAATCGATATGCGCTACACCGATGCTCTCACCATGGCCGATAGTGTGATGACTTATCGGCTGGTGGTTAAAAGAACAGCGCTCAGCCACGGAGTATATGCAACCTTCATGCCGAAGCCGGTATTCGGGATCAACGGCAGCGGGATGCATGTCCATCAGTCGCTGTTTAAGGGTGAATCCAATGCATTCTTCGAAAAGGATGCTCCATACCATCTGTCTCCGCTGGCAAAAAACTATGTTGCGGGCATTCTTAAATACGCCCCGGAGATCACCTCCGTCTGCAATCAGTGGGTTAATTCCTATA
>CAZDMY010000079.1:0-9831 GCA_964506405.1 uncultured Dehalococcoidia bacterium
GACTGGATATCCGATGGCGGAAAAAAGCGGCTCGAATTGTGGCTCAATTCGGCGGAACTCAATGGCTGGATGTCGGTATCGGAACCGGTGACATGGCGATGAACCTGTGCCGGTTGGCTCCGGCCGGCACCGACGTGAGCGCACTGGATTTTTCTTTACCCATGTTACAGGAAGCGGTCAGGAAGCGGCCGGCGAAGGATGTGAATCCGGTTCTGGGAGAAGCGACCGGACTTCCTTTTAAAGACAACACCTTCGATGCCGTTACCATCTCATTCGCCTCGCGCAATATCGACAGCTCCGGCGAAGACAATTTATTCAAATGCCTGGCAGAAACTCACCGTATCCTGAAACCCGGCGGGTTATTGGTGAACCTCGAGACCAGCCAGCCAAAATACCGGTTCATCCGCTGGTGTTTTCATCTCTACGTTAAATTGACCGTTTATCCCATCGGAAGCAGAATATCGGGTTCACGTTCAGCATATTCGTATCTTTCCCGCTCAATGAGGAGGTTCTACAGCGCAGAAGATCTCCTGGAGATTATCAAGCAAGCGGGGTTTCAAAGTGTGTCATTTGAACGTCTTTTGCTTGGGAGCGCAGCGATTCACGTTGCGCGCAAATAATACGAAGTATCATATTTAATTGCCTGAATAGTAGTAATTATTACTTAAACGAAACAACAGGCGAAGCAAGCCGCATCAGGCTGGTATTGAAGTTTTTACATGGAACCCATAGTTGAACGGAAATTTCAACAGTGGACGGCCGGGAAAACACCCGTCGAAGCGCGGATCAGCGTTTTCGAAAAGATTCGGGATATTCCCTACGGGCTCATCCCCGAGATCAGCAATGCTGACAATTACGGTCGGATACTGGCCATAAACAAAGGTTCCTGCACACCGAAGCACCTGCTGCTTGCCTATATGTTTGGACGCCTCGGGATCACAGTGCTGCTGGCCGTCTATCCCTTTCGCTGGACAGACGTTCGGATCGATTTCCCCCCGGATATCCAGTCGATCATCGATACTTTGCCGGACGATCATCATATGGCCTGTAAGGCTGAAATCGAGGGGCGGCTGGTGCTGGTAGACGCAACGGTAGATCCGGCTCTGGAAAAGATCGGGCTGCCGGTTAACAAATCCTGGGATGGCTTTGCAGATACGCAACGGGCGGTCGAGCCTTACGGAGAAGTCACTTTGTATCACCCGCTCGAGGCACAGTATATCAACAGCGTGATGATCGACCCGCAACACCTGGAGTTCTTTATCCGGGTGAATTCCTGGCTCGATGAAGTTCGAAAAGCCTGATTATTGCTCGGCCTGCTCCAGTTCCTCTCCCCTGTCCTTACTTAAGTCCACCTGGTAGAAATCGCTCCCTTCGCCGGGCAGGATCATAAAGAAATCAGGGGTGTAATCCAGGTAAGCAGTAGCTTCGCTTACATCGATTTCCAGGATGTGCCCGCCTGCTTTGGCGTCTTCAGTTAGGAAGTGAAGATGGTATCCCGGCACACCCACACCGTCCATATAAGGCGGCGAGCGGAACCCTACAATGGTCCCCTCGACGTTATTGAATTCAAATGTCGGCTGATTGGCGGTTACCTCAACCAGAGGCGGATAGGGTTTGGTCTGCCCCGGCACGCTGCGTGTTTTGATGTAATCGAATCTCCCTTCGATCCTGATTGCGTAGAAGATGTTCTCAGTGGGCAGAGAACTGTCGATTTGCTCATCCAGATTTTCATAGGTAATGTCGTCGCTTAAGTCAATTCGCTCGTCAATATCGAAAAAAACCATCTGAGCGAACGGCGTTGTTAGGCAATCCGATACCGCATATGCCACCCCGTCTGCCTTAATCTGATAGAAATCGCCATCGAGGGCGATCATCTCGCCATCCAGTCCCTGAAACGTACCAATGCCGAAATCTCCGTATTCCTTCAGTTCACCGTATGAGATCACGCCATCGTAAATCCCGTTGAGAATGGCATCGATGGTCGAAACCTGTGTAAAGGTCTCCTCGTAGATATTCGCTTCCTGATCGCAATCCCCCGAGCATCCGGCAACCAGGAGTATCCCTGAAAAAAGAACTGCCGTTAGTACTGTGAATCCTCTTCTCAATGTCTTGTTGCCCCTTTCAGTAATGCCTGTCTTCATTATACTACCCTTTAATCACGCCGAGGGGGCGCGCTTTCAGGACCTTCCGGGATATTCCGGCCCCGTGTGCCACTTCAATGACTTCCGATACGTCTTTATATGCAGATGAGGCTTCCTCCACCAGGGCTGATTTACTGCCAACTTTAAAGGTAATGCGTTTTTTTGCCAGTTCGTCGGCGATATCAGCCGCTGAAAGATCCCGTTTAGCCGCAGAGCGGCTCATGACACGGCCGGCACCGTGGCAGGTTGAACCGAAGGTTTCCGCCATTGCTTTCTCGGTGCCGGCCGCCACGTAGGAATAGCGCCCCATATCACCCGGGATCAGCACCGGCTGTCCCACATCCCGGTATCGTGCCGGTACGTCGGGGTGTCCGGGTGGGAAAGCACGCGTAGCACCCTTGCGATGGACACATACGGTAAGGCGTTTTCCATCAACAACGTGCTCCTCTATCTTGGCGATGTTGTGGGCCACGTCGTAAATCATATGTATGCCAAGCTTATGGGGTGCTTTACCGAATATTCCGGCGAGCGCCTCGCGGGTCCAGTGAGTGATGCACTGCCGGTTGGCCCAGGCATAGTTGGCGGCGCATGCCATGGCGGCCAGGTAATCCTCTCCTTCCGGGGATTTCACCGGGGCGCAGGCAAGCTGGCGGTCCGGCAGTATGATACCGTATTTTTTAGTCGCGGTTCCCATCGTTTTGAGGTAATCATCGCAGATTTGGTAGCCGAGTCCCCTTGATCCAGTATGGATCAGGATAAGCACCTGCCCTTTTTCCGCTATCCCGAAAGCCCTGGCCGCTTCTTTGTCGAAAATCTCACTGACCACCTGAATTTCAAGGAAGTGGTTTCCGGAGCCCAGGGTCCCCAGTTGCGGCGCTCCCCGTTTCTTAGCTTTATCGCTCACCTTTCCAGGGTCGGCTCCCTGAATACAACCGCCATCTTCTGTCAGTTCCAGATCCTCCTGATCTCCGTATCCCTGATCCACCGCCCATCGCGCCCCCTTGCGCAGGACGTGGTTGATCTCATTTCCCTTCAGCCGGATGCGGCCTTCGGAGCCTACCCCCGAAGGAATATCGGAAAACAGTTGAGCAATAATGGTTTCAATCCGAGGGCGGATATCGGCTTCGGTGAGGTTGGTTCGCAGCAACCGAACGCCGCAGTTAATATCGAATCCTACTCCGCCCGGCGAGACTACCCCATCACTGACGCGTGTTGCCGCCACCCCGCCGATCGGGAAACCGTATCCCCAGTGGATATCCGGCATTGCCATAGAATATGAAACTATGCCGGGAAGGAACGCCACGTTGGCCACCTGTTCCGGCGTTTGCTCCTCGCCAATTTGCGCCAGCATTCGCTCATCGGCATAAAGCCTTCCGGGCACCCGCATACCAGGCTTGTAGTCCGGGGTTATTTCCCAGCGGTAGGGGTCTATTTGTTTAAGCGATTGTCTCCAGTTCCCGCTCATTACGGTCCTTCAGATGTCCAGAATAATCCGGGCGCTATAGCCGCTTTCCTCTTTCCGGAATCTGATTTGATGATAAGTGGCCGCTTTCACTGCGGTTTTTATCTCATGGCGGGAAAGATCAACCGCCTCACCCCAGGCAACGCCTTCCAGGTGTTCGCGGTTCAGCCGGGCAATCTCGAACCGGCAGAAGATGAGGTTTTCGGCATCGAAGTAATAAAGCAGTTCGTTAAGCCAGGTGATGAGGAGTTCCTCAAAATCATCGGCGACGATCGATATTTCCTGCCGATGCGAAGGGTTCGTCGTATCGAGATCGGTAATCAGGCTGAACATGCCGATGGCCGCATTGATGAACACTTCTTCACGGGTGGCTCCGTATGCGATCAGCCCGACATCGGCGGTATGGTCGACGATCTCGAAATTTTCCATAGTAGAAGCATTATAACAGATTCATTAGGAAATGAGAGTGATTCGTGATATGATGGAGAATAATGAAGCCCGGATTCATAGCTGATGCGAATGTCGGACGGCTGGCTCGCCGGCTCCGGATGATGGGTTATGATACGCTGTTTATCAATGATATCGAAGACAGTGAACTGATTCGGATCGCGCACCGCGAGAAGCGGATCATTCTCACTCGGGATACTGGTATTATGGAACGGCGTATTGTTGCCAGGGGCGATGTTTCGGCTGTTTTCATCGAGCCGGCCGAAATCAATAATCAGGTTCGCCAGGTAGTGGAAACCTTAAAGCTGGAACTTGGTGCGGACCTCTTTTCGCGTTGTATGGAATGTAATGAATTACTTGTCTGGCGGGAAAAGGAGAGCATCCGCCATCTCGTCCCGCGGTACGTTTACCAAACTCAGGACCGGTTCAGGCAGTGCCCCGTATGCGAGCGTATTTACTGGCAGGGAACCCACTGGAAGAAAATGGTTCGGGAAGTCGAACAACTCAAGGGTTAATTCTCAAAGGCGTTTGTGATAGAATCTGATAGATACTGTGATTAAGAAAGCTGGAATACTCTATAACGCACGCATCACCGGGGCGGTCGATCTCGCTCAGGAATTGCAAAGCACTTTGAGTGAGTATGATGTGAAATCATGGGCATGCTCGGCTGCCGATGAAGCGGCTGTCGGCGAGGAAATTCAGGGGACCGTAGCGGTGATCAGCCTGGGGGGTGATGGCACTCTCCTGCGCGTGGCACGGATTATGGCCGAAGCCTCCATTCCGATCCTGGCGGTTAACATGGGGACTCTAGGCTTCAACACGGAATTGAGTGCTGCCGAGGTCACTGAGCGAATCGGGGATTTCATTCGTGGGAAGGGTTGGATTGATGAACGTGCCATGCTCGATGTGGAACTGCCGCTTCACAGTGATTTTCCGATTACTCAGGCATTGAATGATGTGGTGGTGGGAAGAGGCGCTGTGATCCGCGCGATAAAAACTCGGGTATCGGTGAACAGCCAGCCGATCACTACGTACCGGACCGATGGGATAGTGGTAGCAACAGCGACGGGCAGTACCGCCTATTCACTGGCAGCCGGCGGACCGATGCTTTTCCCTAATGCAGGCGAGTTGCTGTTGACGCCTCTGATACCGCTAGAAGGACCGTCTGCTGCCATTGTTCTGCCTTCAGATGCCGTGGTCGAAATCGAGGTTCAGACTGCACACGAGGCCAGGGTGAGTATCGATGGGCAGGTCGAACTCGCTCTCAGGAATGTGGACGCGATTCGTGTTCAGCGCAGCCAGAAGATTACCCGCCTGTTGCGAATTCAACCGCAGGAAGACTTTTATCAGAATATACTGAAAAAGCTCAGTGGCAAAGAGAGAATTCGATGAATGCGGAAAAAGCGAATATCCGGGACGTGCCCCAGATTCACAAGCTGGTAAACAGTTTTGGCGTCAGGGGTTTGATGCTGCAGCGTCCTTTGAGCGAATTATATGAGAACGTACGAGATTTCTATGTGGTTCGAAATGGAGCGGATGTCATTGGGTGTGGTGCGTTGCACGTATGCTGGGAGGATCTGGTGGAAATCAAATCCGTGGCGGTCAGTTCGGACTATCAGAAAAAGGGTATCGGCGATATTATTGTGCGCCAATGCATCGCGGAGGCCCATGAACTTGATGTGGCCGAAGTATTTGTGCTGACATACGAACCGGAATTTTTCAGTCGATTCGGGTTCAAGAGGGTCAATCTCATGGAATTGCCCCGGAAGGTTTGGGGAGAATGCCAGCGATGTCCCAAGTACCCGGATTGTGATGAAACCGCGCTGGTGCTTAAGCTTAAACCTCAGGCAAGGGCCAAATGGTAGCGAACATTGAGAGATGTAAGGGCAGCACCACCATTTTCCAGGGACGGCTGCTGACCCTTCGAGTTGATACCATTGAACTTCCTTCGGGTCGGGAAACCACGAGGGAGATCGTGGAACACATCGATTCGGTAGTGATCGTTCCAGTCGATTCGGATAGTAATGTGCTGCTGGTGCGTCAATACCGCACTGCAATCGGAAGGGTTTTACTGGAGCTACCGGCAGGGAAAACGGAACCGAATGAATCGCCGCTCCAGACGGCTCATCGGGAGCTTCAGGAAGAGACGGGATATAAGGCGAGGAATATGGAACCCCTCGGAGGATTCTATGCCGGACCCGGCTATTCAACCGAGTATTTGCATCTGTTTTTAGCAACCGATCTGGTCCCAGTTGAAACGGTAGTGGATGCTGACGAAATAATGGACATGATAAGGGTTCCCCTTCCCAGTATTTCGAAGCTTATCTATGATGGGGAAATTCCCGATGCCAAAAGTATTGCCGGTTTGTTGAGAGCGATGTGGAGCAGGGATTTATCGCTTTGAAGTCCCTTTAATAAATAGCGGTGAAAAAACGGGGCCTGTTGAGGCCCCGTTTTGTGTTAGTGATTGAGTCTTACCAGAACCTCAGCCTTCGCTTCTCTTTCTTCCCTTCTTTCTGCTCTTCTTTCTTATCTTTATCCTCTTTCCGGGCGCGCTCTTTTTCCCCGCCGGTTCCCTTAATCTTCTCCAACCAACTCTTAGCCTCCCGGTTTGCGGGATCGATTTCCAGAGCGTGACGGAAATCCTCTTCGGCCTTCTTGGTCAAACCCTTTACCTGGTATGCACGGGCGCGATTGCAGTAAGCACTGGCATCCCCCGGTTCCAGCTCGATTGCTGTATTGAAATCCGCAATAGCCGAATCATGATCTCCGGTGCCCGAATAAGCAAGCCCGCGGCTGTTATATGCAGCGGCTGCCCCCGGTTCCAGTTCTATTGCCTTGGTGTAATCAATGATCGCCAGGTCGTAGCGACCTTTGACGCTGTAGGCAATTGCCCGGTTCTTGAAAGCCTTGGGGGAATCCGGGTCCAAATCTATTGCCCGGGTGTAATCGGCGATAGCAAGATCATATTCACCTTTGTGCCGATGGGCCAGGCCTCGGTTGCGGTAGGCCACCGGATCCCTGGGGTCAAGGTGAATGGCCTTGCTGAAATCGGCGATAGCGAGATCGTATTTCCTTTTGTCGTCGTAGGCGAAGCCCCGGTTGTTATAGGCTACAGCGTCCTCGGGGTCCAGCTCGATCGCCTTTGAATAGTCGGCAATAGCCAGGTCGGTTTGCCCTTTAGCGTCGTACGTCAGCCCCCGGCTGTTATATGGCATCGCGGCTTCAGGACGCAACTCGATCACCTTGGTGAAATCGGCAATAGCCAGGTCGTATTCCCCTTTGTTTCGATACGCAAATCCACGGTTGTTGTAGGAAACTGCTGCCTCAGGATTGATCTCGATAGACTTGGTGAAATCCCCAATAGCGAGATCGTACTCGCCGACGATGCTGTAGGTGATGCCACGACGGTTGTATGCCACCGGATCGTCGGGATCCAGTTCTATTGCGCGGCTGTAATCCTCGATCGCCGCCCGGTATTCGCCCATGTTTTTGTACAGCAGTCCCCGCTCATGGTAGCATTCTACATCTCGTGGGTCCAACTCGATGGCTTTACTGTAATCCGCAATGGCCAGATCTAATTCATCGTTCTCAGCATGTTCGCTGGCACTCTCCTTGAGCGTGCGCACTGCTTCCATTCTCTCGTCACTCGAGAAGGCCTCTCGAATGGCCTCCGGTACTTGATGATCTGAATAATCCTGGCTCATATGCCCCTCCTGTGTCCAACTCCCCTTGGACTCGCAGATCGGAGTACCGGGTAAAAGTGTTCCTTCTGCCCCGATATGATACTCCCATCTCGCTTTGCTTTCGACCGCCGCATTTTCAGGATAGCACAAAACGACTACTTTGTAATAATAAGCTCCTGGATCGTACCTGGCACTTTCTATTTCCCAGCGCAGATTCAGCCCATGAAGCCAGCTTACCTGCGCTGGTAGCTGCTCTGTGGCATGGTCAATGGCCAGCTGGTATATCTGGCGAATATCATGGCTTTCCGATGAGTTCCCCGTTTCCGTGCCTCTCTTTATCTCTTCTTCATGCATATCTGTCACCTCCTCGCTGTATTTCGAGGCGGCATGCCCTAAAAGGGCAGACCACTCCCATCCTACCCTACCCATCTATTTTTAGGTTTTTATTATACTACAACTTTCAGGGATTGACAAGTTTTTTAAAGCATTTCGACTTGTAACATAGCAGCTTAAGTAGGATATGTCAAGCGAGGCAGACCTCTTTCTATCTACATCTTTGATGGCTGTCCCTCACAAGTATAAGCGTTGTTCAGTATACCAAGGCAGTCTTCGGTTTCATGGGTAGCGTAATATGTTCAACACGGCTGGAGAGGAAATAATTCTTCGGCTTTCCGTAATATTGACTTTTGAAAGTAAATACGTTATCATCTGCTTATCCAGTAGGTGCACTGCAATTAGAGAATCATAATTTCGCACTATTATTCTTCTTTATGCTACTAACTGAAAACAACAGGGGGTTCCAATGCCTGATGAGAGTTTCGATGCAGTAATAATAGGCGGTGGAAACAAGGGGCTTTTTCTGGCGCTGTATCTGATCAAGTACGGCGGAATGAGCGTCGGTATATTTGAAAGAAGGCACGAAATCGGTGGGTGCCTTTGCACAGAGGAGCTCTCTGCTCCTGGATTCAGGGGTAACGACCATGCAAACATTATCCTTCCCTGGTACTACATTCCGGCATGGAGGGATTTCCCTGAACTGTGGGATTATGGAGTTCAATGGGAACAGCATCTGTGCAGCGACGGCTTTGTTTTCAAGAACAATGAAACGGCTTTAGCGATTTACAGCGATAAGCATGATCCGACACAGGAGCGTTCTGCCAGGGAGATCGCCCGTTTTTCGAAGAGCGACGCCGAGAAATGGCTCAAGATGTGGCAATTGCAGGCCTCCGACCAGTGGCAGAGAGTACAAATGGATAACCTCTTTCTTCCGCCTGAATGGCAGGCACGCGAAGAAGTGCTGATGAGGCAGATGGATGTGTATCCGATGCTTATTGAAGCAGGATTCGAGCCAACGGACGATGTTCTGGCCGGCAATAGTATGCATGCGACTACGAAATGGTTTGAAAGCCAGGAACTACAGTCATGTATTTTACGATTTGCAGTTTCATCGGTAGATGATATCACCGAGCCGGGCGGCGGGATGAATGCCCTGGGGTTCACCTCGACGCTTCCGACCATCGGGTTCAATCGGGGCGGGACCCATCAAGTAGCACATGCAGTACACCAGCGCCTGGTGCAGTTGGGATGCAAATTTTTTACCCATGCCGATGTTGAAAAGGCCATCATCGAAAACGGAACCGCTACCGGTATTCAGCTTCGTGATGGTAGCCAGATAAAGGCCAATAAACTGGTTATTAGTGCCGGGATGAGCCCGGAACAGTTGCTTTTCGAGATTATCGGTGAGGATTACGTCAATGACGAACTGAAGAACAAAGTGCGCAATCTGGCCCGGTCGTTTGGTTGTTTGATGTGGTACAGCTTCGCTGTTCATGAAGCACCGAAATACAAGGCCGAAGCGTTCAATCCGGATATTCACGAGTGTGAATGGCTTGGTTTACAGCCGGACGCCGATCCGATGCATATTGCTCGCGAATGCCAGCACGAAAAAGCCCTCGAATGGCCGCCGCTTGAAGATTATTGCCCGACGGTAGGTTGCCACAGTCTGGTGGATCCCTCAATGGCGCCGCCGGGTAAACATGTGGTACAGAATGAACAATTATCACCGCCTGCCAGCAAATACTCAGAGAAGGAGTGG